>NZ_CP146069.1:1326604-1484425 GCF_037023735.1 Roseovarius sp. S88
GCGCAAGACGGAATTTACCGAGCTTTTGGGCGCCGAAGCGCTGGCGGTGGGCCATGTCTTTGCCAATGCGACCGCGTTTCTCATGGGGCCTCATGGCTCGGAGGTGAGCGTTGAGGTCGGTGAGGTCGAGGAAGTGCTCAGCGACAATGCGCAACTGATGCTGCATGGCGCGCTCTGGGAGTTGGATCAGGACATCGCGGCCCATGCCAGCGACGACGCGCGTCTGGTGGCCACCGTCGCGGCCTTCGCCGAGCAGTTGATGGAGAAAATCACCCTGCGCGCCCAGAATACCGGACGGCTGGAGGCCTTTACCGGCGCAAGCTGGCGCGTGGAGGAAGACGATTTCACCATCCGGGGGTTCGAGGCGGCGGCCAAGGGCAAATCCACGACTCTCACCATGACTTTCAAAAAACCCCATGAGGTCGTGGGCAACCATATCGCCAAGTATCAGGCTTTGAAGCTTTCCAAAATGCTGATGGCTTATGATTTCGACAGGCGGCTCAATCCCTTTGCCGAACTGGGCGGGTTCATCTTTACCTTCATGGGGGATGGCAAACCGGGGACGGGGAAGACCACGCTCATTCAGATGATGGCGGGCTTGATAAACGAGTATTGCCAGAACGCCGGCTATGCCTTTCGCTATCAGAACCTCAGCACGGACAGCATCGACAGCTATCAGGGCAAGTCAGCGCAGAACGCCAAGGCGTTTATCAACAACGTGCTTGATCCGGGCGTCATCGGCTTTGGCACGATTGATGACATAGACCAATTGGCGGGCAAACGCGGCGACCGGCAATCAAGCGCCGGGCAGCTCGAGATCACTGCCGTGCTGATGGAAAGCTTTGCAGGCGCCAACACCGTGGTGCGCGGCAATTGCACCTTCGGGATGTTCTCGAACTATCCCGAGAATGTGGATGACGCCCTGCGCCAACGCGCCGGGGCACGATTTCTCGTCGACGGGCCCCAGACGCGCGAGGATTACATCGACATCCTCTATCTGCTGATGGGCAAGAATCACGACATTCCGCTGGGCGAGCATGAGGTCTATGCCGCGCAGGAAATCAAAAAGGCCGTCGCGGCGAGTTTTGAGTCCCACAGCCGCCCGCATGAGGAGGGGCTGCTGAAGGTTTACGACCGGGTATCCAAAGACATCGGCGCGCTCGACACGATTGCCAAGATGGGTACATATCTCAAGGGCATTCAGGAGGCCGATGAACGCTTCACCGGGCGCGCGATCAAGAACATCACCGATGCGGTGAAGGTGCGGGCCATGGACTTTGAACTGCCCGATGAATGGATGGAAAACCCCGATCTCTTCCTCTTCAAGGATTACGACACCAAGAAAGCCATGATCGAAGAGCTGCGCCAGCCCATCACCATCGAAATGGTGATCCAGGAAATCAACCGCTACGCGGATTCAGAGTTCCGCTATGCGGACAAATCCGACGAGGTCGCCATTGAGACTGCCGTGCGCGAGATGGGGCGGATGGAAGAGGCCAAGCGGCGGTATCTGGAGGGGAGGGGGTGATGGCTAGAAGTTTCACTATTGAAGAAACCGGATTTCCTGACGCACCAGGTATGATGCTCGCTACCGTGAAAGCACTCAAAGAAATGGGAGGTTCTGCGTCGATTGCCGAATTGGACGAGAAAGTTGTCGAAATAGAAGGCGTTTCCGAAGAAGAACAGTCTTTTGAGATGGTCAATAATCCAGGCACACCGCGACTAAACTACTATCTCGCTTGGGCGCGCACTTATCTGAAACGAGGAAGTGCTTTGGAAAACTCTAGTCGGGGTGTATGGGCACTAACCCCGATTGGTTCATCTATCGAAACCTATGAGCAGACTCAGAAAATTTATGATCAAGTTGTCGAAGAAGAAAAAGAAAGAGCGCGCCTAAAGAGGTTGGCCAAATCTGGAAAGGCTAATTCGGACACCATTGCGCTGCAGCTTGAATTACCGAGCGATACATCACCCAATTCTGCGGACGAAGCTGAGGCGGATTGGGAAGACAAATTACTTTCAGTTCTTCGAAAAATGGATCCCTCTGCCTTCGAGAGATTAGCACAACGCCTATTGCGGGAGTCGGGTTTCACCAAAGTCGAAGTGAGAGGAAAGGTCGGAGATGGGGGTATCGACGGTGTCGGTGTGCTTCGAGTAAATCTCGTTTCTTTTCAGGTTTACTTTCAATGCAAGCGGTACACGGGAGGTGTTTCAGCAGGAGAAATACGCGATTTCCGAGGCGCGATGCAGGGACGGGCAGACAAAGGTTTATTTATCACTACAGGGCATTACACAGCTCAAGCGAACGAAGAAGCGACCCGTGATGGAGCGACTGCAATAGACCTCATTGATGGGCGACGCTTGTGCGAACTACTGAAGTCGAACAGTTTGGGTGTTTCGACAGAAATGGTCGAAAGTGTAACCATAGATCCTAGTTGGTTTGAGTCGGTTTAGCATGCACCGCCTGATCCAATCCGGCCTCATGTTTGGCAATCTGGTCCACGTGGCGAGCCCGGCTTTGGTCGAGCGCTACAACCGCGCGCTCAAGTCGTTGACGGGCAAGACCACGAAGCTGACGGATTTCTACATCGACATCTCCGGCTACTCCCCCGAGATCGGGCATGAATTGGGCGATGACCTGTACCTCAACCATGCAGGCGTGAACCGACAGTTCATCCTGCTCTCCACGGATCAGAAAACAGCGCCTTTGCTCAACGCCAAATTTTCCACTGCGCGGGGCATCCTGCGGCAGTTTATTGAGGAAAACGAGTCCGCGCTCTTTGCCCTCACGGCCCGCGATGCGGTGGCCGGAGAGCTGGTGAATTCGGTCTATGACATGTCCTCGCCCGCGCGGCTTTTTGATATTCGCAAGATCACGGTCGAGGCCGATACGACCAACGGCGCGCTGGGGCAGGCGGATGAACTGGCCCAGAAGGTTGATCGCTTCATGTCCGAAGAGGATGCGTGGTTTGATGATGTACTCATCGCCGAGATGATCGAACTGGCCGGCCAGACCGGTAACGTGCTGCGAAACCCCATTGAGCTCAAGCAGATGAGCTTTGAGCAGCGCAATTACTGGACCGACCATTTCGGCGGGGTGTATCTGTTTCAGGATCTTGATCTGCCCGCGGTGATCTGCGCCACGGATCGCACTCAGTTTGCGGATAGCCCGATTGAATATGTCTTTGACCTGACAAACAGAAATCGCATTGCCGGGTTTCTGGAACTCAACGGGCTGGTCGAACCCATCGTCAAGGCGCGCGGCATTGATGCCGGAGCAATCCTGCGCCAGAAGATGGATTTCATTCTGGTGGATGCGCTGGCAGGAGAGGGGCTTGACCTGGCGGGGCGGTCGCAGTCGGAAATGCGGCGCCTGGCGCGCCGCTATGCCAGCCACCTGCCGCGTGAATTCCACACGCTGAACGCGTTGCTCAACTGGGCGGAAAATGGCGGGCCGTGGCCTGTCATAAGCTCCGATGATCCGGCCTTTTTCTACACGCTGCGTGCCTCGGCGCATAAGGATGCCGATCTGGTCAACATGCTGCTCAGCGAACTTGCCCCCAAGGACATCCGGCAGCTCTTTATCTGCCACAAGACACTCTTTTACCGCCACTACGCCACATGGTCGGACGCCAAGAAGGACTACGTCGTCGATCTTCTGATAAACGAATACCAAGTGGATAAGCTTGGCACGCGTGAGGCGTTGTTCGGGCATGAGGCACCCATGGAAGAACCCGAACCCGCGCCACCGCCGCCTCCGAAAAAACGGGTGGATCGCGTGGGGCCTTGGGGCGCAGTGCGCACAGTATCGCGCCGCGGCAGAGGGCCGGATGGCCCGGTGGCCAACAAAGGAAGGAGATAGGCTATGGTAGCACTTGCACGGCTTTTGGTGATTGGCTTTGTCGTCTGCACCATCATTTACATTTGCCTGTCATTCTATTCCCGCGCCGTGCGTCGGGGCAAACTCAAGGAATGGTGGGAAGAAGAGGGCAAGCCCGGCGATTTGGAGGCCTATATCGAAAAGGGCCTTGAGGAATATGACGGCTCACTCCGGCGCAAACTGATTTGGGGTGTTTATATTGTGCCGTTCTGCATTGTTGCGGCGATCGTTTATTTCACCAATTTCCATTAGGGGGCGGCATCGTGGTTTACGTGAAATGGGTTTTCTGGGTGGTGTTCTGGCTCTTCTGGGCGGCGTTCTTCCACTACACGCTGCCGCAGGTCGATATCGTGCGTGTCACCGACACCTATGAAAAACGCATTGATTTCGGCGAAAACTCGATTTTTTGGGCGAGCCCGGATGTGGGCAATGACGGCACGCTGGCCAATCGGGACGTGTTTTTCATTCAGACCGTCCGTGCCAACGGCTCAACCATGGTCTATCGCAATGAGGACACAGGCTGGAGCTGGCCTCCCTATTTCAAGTTTGACACCTCAAACCTTCAGGCCGAAGCCGCAGATCAGAAATCAACCGCCGATGCGCCCAAATGGGCGGCAATCAAGCACTATGGCTGGCGCAATGAGTTTCTCTCGATTTTTCCCAACGCCGTTGGCGTCCGCCCAGTTTCAGGCCCCGATGCACCCAAGGGTGTACCTTGGGTGAACATCATTATTCTGGTTCTTTTTGCGCTTGTGGTACTCGGAGCATGGCGGCTTTGGCGACGCTTTCGCGCAAAGCGGATTGATCCCGTGGTCGACAGCATCGAGTCCGGTGTCGATGCGGCGGGTGATGCCTTGAACGATGGACGTGGACGCATGCGCCGCTGGCTTGACAGCTGGAAGCCCAAGCACAAGCGTTAAAGCGAATTTGCAGCCATTTTGACGAAATGCGCCACTTCGGCCTGTTCCACAGACCGCAGTCGATCACTCACCCACTCAGGCAAAACCAGACGGTCCGTCGGGTTTGGCGCGTGACTGATCACCTGGTCGCGCAGTTGTTTGATCAGAGCAGGGCGTGTGGTCGCGGATCCCATCGAAATATGGCGCAGAGCTTCGATCTGAGCGGCATCCAGCGTGTCCTCGGCAGGCGCAGAGGAGAACACAAAACTATGTGCTTGAACACCGAGGTCTCTTAGAAAGGTCCGCATATAGGTTTCGGCCCCTAGGCGGATACGTTCATGCGCACGCATCGTGACGTTCAGATCAACATGCAGCGCTGAAAGGCGCTCGCGCAGACCATCAAAATCAATCGAGTCAAACGCGACCGCGCGACAGAACCCATCAATGTCCATATTGGTCAGGCCCAATCGAATGGCTTCGGAGTAGAGACTGGCAAGGTATGTTTCGGGGTTCCGTGAGTAGATTAAGATGCGGCTCTTGCGCAGTGGCAAACCACGGACGATATGCCGAAAGCAAGTATGCGCCCGAGGATAAAACGCCGGGTTTTCCAGCCCCATTGGCAGCGCCTGATGCATCGCAGGCCCAAGGCCATAGTCGTTTGAAAACAGGACTTTTTTTGCCCCAACAGCTCGCGCACCATCGGCCACGGCATGATTTGTTCCCACCAAAGCCTCGATATCGGGCGTTGGTTTGTTTGGGTCACACAGCCTACGCACAACGCGGCGATGTCGGACCACCGCCTTGGGCATCTCTGCATTGACAAAAAACACACCTTGCGCACGAAGCGCGTCTAGATTGTGGGTGAGTGTGTGCTGCACATACGACGTCGCCGTCTGGTGCACACCCAGATGAAAGATATATTGCATGGACCTGCTCGGTGCCGTTTTTGTTTTTTATTAGCTACATAGTGTAGCGAACTTCCGGCAATCACGCAAGATTTGTGAATGGTCCCAAGACTCATTGCTTTGGAGCTGCACCAAATACTATTTATCCATATGCTGGGAGTGAAGATGATGGTGGTCGCAGTCATTGTCGAACTGGTCTCTGCTAATTTTCTCCGGAAGCAGGGAATTCACAGGGAATATCTGCGGATTCGACCTGAATTCAGCCATTTTGGGTAGATCTAGCACCGATTACCCACACGGTTTCAGCACGTTGCAGGCCAATTCCCTATTATTCAAGTAACAGGGAATATCAGCCGTTCGAACAGGGATTGTGCAATCAACTACAGGGAAGATTATTGAAATAACAGGGACAGCATCCGATCACCGAAACTCTGGTATGCTCAGCTCTGTCAAACCAGTATTTTCTTCAAGTTCGCCGCCTGGGAGATCAGCCCATAGTAACGTAACAGCGTGGCCGTTGGCAGCCACGGGCAAGAACATTGGCGTTGATCCCAGTGAGAACATGCTGAAGACCGGAAAAGACCGCTGCCAGGGGCACGAGAACGTGGAGTTCGCAGCGGGTGTAGCGGATAACCTCCCGGTTTCTGACGGCACCGCCGACAAGGCCGTAGGCTAATCCTGGGAATAGTGGTTTTTGCGAATTCGTTCCGCAACGCTTTGGCATGCATATGACAAAGCATTTTCCCCGCCCTCGTCGACAAAACGCCGAAACATCTGATCGTTCAGACCACCAGGAGTCGTGTGGCGCAGGCGTAATTCTTCATAGCTTTCATCCGGTGATTGGAATGCTGTATTCGCAAGACCAAGAAGCATAGTGCTGAGATAAGCCCGAGCTCCTCTATAGTCTGTGCCCTGAGTGCAAAGCCACTGGGCTGCGCACTCTGCAAAACCAAAGTAGAGCCCCATCATGCCACTTGCGACAGCGAAGGAGTCAAACTCTTCGATTGTGTTCGCGGGAATGGCAGTTCCCAGTTCTTGGAAAAGACCCATTGCGGCGTCGAGTGGAGGGAATACAGCCGTGACGCCGGTCAAGTCTGCGACTGACGGCAAAGGGATGGCTCGACAAATGATTGCATCGTGGCGCGTCCACTCTTGCAGCTGCGCAATAGGGATCGTGGCGATCAAGCTGACAATCTTTTGTTCAGGGGGAAACTCGAGCGGGACAAGTACATGTTCAGCGTCTTGTGGAAGCACGGCTAAGAACAACAGGTCGGCAGCGTTGACAATATCTGCGTTGTTTTCACAAATGCGAATTTTGTCCGAAGCCTTTGCCAACCGCTTCGAAATACTCTTAGTCCTCGCTGACACAACAATCTCATCAACGGGGTAGTCGGACTTGAGCATTCCCAAAACGATTGCCTCGGTGATAACGCCTGTGCCGATAAAGCCAAACCTCATTTTCTATCCGCCCCACGTATCAGAAAGAATGAAACCAGTTGGAAAAGGGTCACTGGGATCAAGCCCAATTTGAGAAATACCATAGATCCAACACTGACCTTCTATCCGGACCAGGCTACCAGGAAATTGTCCAATTTGTGTAGCGCCCAGCAATTCGGCCTGAAACTCGCCATCAATAATCGAACGAGTTGTGAGCGTATCGCCGGAGCGCATTTCTCCCTTTGAATGCAGTAACGCCACTGTTGAATTGGTTCCCGTCCCACAAGGCGATCGATCGGCTCGCGCGGGTTTCAAAGTGGTGCAAGTGCGTATCGCCCCGTCTTCTTCAATGGATCGAAACATGACGTAAGCCAACCCGTGAATTGCTGGAAATTCGGGATGAGAAATCTTGGTCTTTGCCGCGATGATATCCCGCAACTCAACGCCTTTTTCCGCCAATAGCCGCGCGTTCTCAGGGGCGATCGACAGCCCGATCTGATCGACATCGACGAGCGCATAAAACACGCCGCCATAGCAAAGATCATAGGTCACTGCGCCCCAAAGCGGCGTTTCAACGGTTCCATCCGGTAGCGCTACGAATGATGCAGGCATGTCGAGACTAACGCCGACCACTTTACCATCCTTGCAGGTTGCTGTCGCGCGCACGAGGCCGGATGCTGTATCGAGTGTGACCAGGGTTTCTGGCTCGATCATCTCCATCATCCCTGTTTCTAAAATAGCCGTGACGGCACACATGGAATTCGAACCGGACATGGCATGGGCCTGATCGGTCTGTAGGATGATCATGCCAAAATTTGCATCTGGATGGCATGCTGGGGTGATCAGAACAAAAGAATGGTTCGCAGCGCCGCGTGGTTCCGAGCAAAGCCACCGGCGCAGGCTGTCATCAACATCGTTAATATGTGCCAGTTTGGCAGACATGGTGTCACCGGGGATGTCGAGAACGCCGCCGGTAATGACCCGTCCGACCTCACCAGCGCAGTGAACATCCACAGTTTGAAGGGTGCGTTTCCAGTGCATGATTTTCTCCGTTAGGCCCGGTTAAAACCGATCAACTCTATATGGTTCCAGGTCGATTGCAGGTTTCACACCAGTGACCAGATCGCTCATCAGACGGGCGCAAGTCGCAGCATGGGTCAAACCCAGATGACCATGACCAGTGGCATAGAACACACCCGCTGTTTTCACAGAGGCTGACATTACTGGAATTGTATCGGGAAAGGCGGGCCGATGTCCCATCCACTCAGCAAAATCTTGAACTTCAAGTTTTGGTAGTGCTTCACGTGCACGATGCACGGTGATCTTTGCACGTCGATAGTCGGGTGGCGCGTCAAGACCGGCCATTTCGACCGTACCGCCAACACGAATGCCGCCTGCAGTCGGGCTGACCATAAAGGCCTTTGCTGGCCAAATAATTGAATGGGTCAGTTCGATTCCTGGCGCCATGATCTGCGTATGATATCCACGCTCAGTTTCCAGCGGCATAGGTTCGTTTAACAGTTTGGATAGGCGGGCGGTAAAGGCTCCAGCAGAGAGGATCACCTGATCGGCATGAACAAAATCGCCATCGCCAAGTAATACGCCATTGATACGGTCGCTGCGTTCAAATCCAGTCACTTCTGCCGTGCGGAATGTGCCGCCCAACCCGCGAAACCCCTGAAACAATCCCAGGACCAGCTTGTTTGGGTCAGCCACAGTTCGGTTGTCGGGTAGAAGGATTGCCTTCGAGATATTATCTGTGATTTCAGGCTCCAATGCACGAATTGCTTTGGAATCCAAAAGCTCATAGTCGAAACCAAACCGATCCAGCAAGTCTATGCGTTCCCGGTCAGCTTCGTATTCTTGATCACTGGCATAAAGAGATAGGCATCCAGCGGAGGACAAATGCTCTGCCATGCCAAGTTCAGCCAACAATGCTCTGGTGTCCTCCAATGACCGTTCGCAAAGGGCTGCACCTGCGGCCTCCAAACGCTGCACGACCGACGGACGACTGGAGGCGAGAAAACGCACGAACCATGGGATTAAACGGGGCATGTAAGTTGGGCTGGCACGGATCGGACCCTTTGGATTAACCAGCCAGCCGGGGATTTGTTTCCAGGTCGAGGCGCGCGCAACAGGCATAAACTCGGTCACGGCAATCGAGCCCATGTTCCCATAAGAAGCTCCGTTACCCGGCGCGTCCCGATCCACAAGCGTCACGCTATGGCCGCGTTTTTGCAACTCGTACGCAATAGCTGATCCGATCACACCGGCACCTACCACGATCGTTTTCTGAGGTTTGCTTGAATCCATTAAAGGTTCTTGCCATTTGGTTTAGCTTGAAGCGATCCTCATGACACCGCAGGGACCGTGCGCACCACCCTAAATAGGATTACCCGTTCAAGAGCGGTTCCATCGCGGTGCGCAGCTCGGCTTTTTCTGTTTCAGTAAGCGGTCCCAGCGGTGCGCGGCACTCGCCAACGGGCAAGCCCTGAAGTTCGCAGCCATACTTGATTTTTTGCACAAACTTGCCGGATTCAAGGATGTTCATAGCGCGATAAAGCGTCTTCATGATCCCTTTCGCTTTGGCCAATTCACCAGCCTTGAACGCGCGATCCAGCTCACAACAAGCCTTCGCCATACAATTCGACGGGCCACAAATCCAACTGTCCGCACCCCAGAACATGAAATCGAGTGCAATGTCATCCGATCCGGAAATCAGCTGTATTTTACCTTCGTAGCGCGATGAAATGTCGATGGCGCGTTGTAAAACACCCGAGCTTTCCTTGATGCCAATGACCCGTGGATTGTCCGCAAAGTGATCCAGCAATTCAAAGCTGATATCCGCTCCATCCTTCATTGGATAGGAATAGAGCACTAGGTTTACGTCTACTTCATCTAATACCGTCTCATAGTGTTTGATCAGCTCATCCTGCGCCGGGCGTGTATAGAAAGGCGGAGCCAACAGGACGTTGTCGTAACCGATTTCCTTGGCCAATACGGTTTGCTCGATTACCTCGCGGGTCGCAGGCGCGTTTGTTCCCGCTATCAGGATTTCATCATCATTTGCGTATTCTTTGACAAATTGCAGAACTGCACGTCGCTCCTCGGTCGATTGTGAGAAGTATTCACCGGTTGAGCCGTTGGGAACCCAACCGCTTACCCCAGCCTCGCGGAAATGGGACATCAATTTTTCGAAAGCATTAAAGTCGATCTTGCCCGCCTCATCAAAAGGCGTCACGAGCGCTGGCATGACGCCAGAGAGTTTCACATTGTAGCTCATTTGGATAATCCTTGGTCCTAGCCGCAGACAAAGCCGGGGCTTTCATATCTTTCAAATCACCGCGCGTTCGATAACCCGTTCACCTTTGGCGAAACGCTCGTACAGGAAGGGTGACAGATCCATGGAACGAAACTCGCCGTAGATGATCTGTTCGGCCACACCGCGGCCTACAGCTGGTCCCTGTTGTGACCCATGGCCCGAAGACCCGTTGGTGAAGTGAAAATTCGACACTTCATCATGCGGTCCGATAACAACATTATAGTCGAACGTGTTAAAGTCGTAATGCCCGATCCAGAAGTCGATGATCTCGACATCCTTGAACTGCGGGATGCGGTTCGAGATGATCGGATGCACCTTGTCTTCCCAGATGGTTTCCTCGGCCGAGAAGTCATCCACTTCCACCGTGGCATCCTCGCCCAGCGGAGGGCAGCCGACAAGATAGTCATCCCCAAACTGGCGGAAATGCACACCTGTCGGGTCGATGGTCAGCGGCAGATCACGGTCCAGCGGTTCCTTGGCACGGAAGATGAACGTATAGCGCCGCTTGGATTGGATATCGAGCTTGAGCCCCGCCATATCCGCCACAATGCCAGCGCGGGTGCCTGAGGCATTGACGATCGCACCGGCCTCAATGGTCTCACCCGAGGCAAGGGTCACGTTTGTCACTTTGTTGCCTTCACGTCCAATCGCCGTCACCGCGTTCTGGACGTAGTCAACACCCTTCTCAATCGACTTCTTGATCAGCCATTCAACCATCAGGGGCGCGTTGTAGTAGCCTTCGTTCTCGGTGTTCAGGCTGCCTGCTTCGATGTCGTCCAGCTTGTAAAATGGATAGCTTGCAGCGATCTGATCAGCTGTGACCATTTTGGTGCCAGCTCCGCATTCTTCCTGCACGCTCTGGTCACGTTGCAGAACCTTTGTCAGGTCCGCATTGTCGGACAAGTAAAGATAGCCGAAGTTGCGAATGCTCAGCTCGGGCACCTTAGGGTCGCCGCCCAGATTTTGGCGGAAGTTGCGCACAAAATCTGCCGCGTATTGCCCGATCTTTACGTTGATTGGATTTGCAAATTGCTGACGCATACAATTGTTGGATGCACCAGTCTGCGCCTTAGAGAACGTCGGATCAGGCTCAACAACCAACACCTTGCCCTTGAAATCCCGATTGGACGCCAGGAACCAAGCCGTACAGGCCCCCATGGTTGCTCCACCGATGATCACGACATCATACCGCCCGCATTTCGGCTTTGTGGAAAACGCTGGAAGGTTCATCTCCCACGAGGAATCTTTAGAATTCGGTTTCATGATTTGGATTCTCTTTTGACTAAGGCTCGGATCAGACTGAGCGGGTGATACCACCATCAACACGGATGTTCTGACCCGTGATGTAAGCGCCGCCTTCGGACGCAAGGAAGGCCACTGTCGCGGCGATTTCGTCATACGAACGGCCATAGCGGCCCATAGGAATCTTGGCCATGAAATCCGCGTTTTCTGGCAAACTGTCGATGAATCCGGGTAACACATTATTCATGCGCACATTTTCAGCAGCGTATTTATCAGCAAACAGTTTGCTGTAAGCGGCCAGACCAGCGCGCATGACGCCCGAGGTCGGGAAAACCGGATCGGGTTCGAAAGCAGCGAAGGTCGAGATATTGATGATTGTGCCGGATTTCTGCGCAATCATAATTGGAGCAACAATGCGAGTGGCGCGGACAGCGTTGAGGAAATAGACCTCCATGCCTTCGTGCCAATCTTCATCGCTGATCTCCAAAATTGGTGCGCGCGGGCCATGACCCGCCGAATTTACCAGCACATCGATACGGCCCCATTTTTCCATGGCGGCATCAACCAGCGCCTGCAGGTCTTCGCTGGATTTGTTGGTGCCGGTCAGGCCAATACCGCCCAGTTCCTGAGCCAAAGCTTCGCCCTTGCCGGACGAGGACAGGATTGCGATGTTGAAGCCGTCAGCCGCAAGGCGCCGAGCACTGTCAGCCCCCATGCCACTGCCGCCACCCATAATAATTGCTACTTTGTTTTGAGCCATAGTCCGTCTCCCTGCTTATCTGACTGCAACATGATAGCGCTGACGAGTTTTGACTAACCAGTAATTCTGCTATAAAGCTGTAGAAAATCTACTGACTTTAAAGCATGCGCAAACTTCCTCCGCTAAACTCTCTGAAAGCTTTTGAAGCCTCCGGTCGTCATCTGAACTTCCGGCTAGCTGCCGATGAATTGGGCGTGACGCAAGGCGCTGTCGCACAGCAGGTGCGTGGTTTAGAAGAACTGTTGAAAATCAAACTGTTCGATAGGCAACCGCGCGGCCTGTCCCTTACCGATGAAGGACGCGGCTATCTCCCAGCGATCCGGCGCGCCTTTGACATGATCGGCGAGGCTACTGAACAATTGTCGCCGCAAGACGCTGTTGTAACGATCAGTACGACGCCATCGTTTGCTACACGCTGGCTGGTGCCAAAGCTGGGCAGATTGGCCCAAGATCATCCGGAACTGCGGGTGCGTCTTGACGCATCGAACGCGCTGGCCAACTTCCAAACAGACGGCGTAGATATCGCAATCCGGCAAGGTACGCTGCCTTTCGGTCCCGGACTGGTGGCTGAAAAACTGTTTTCGGGTGATCTCATCGCCGTGTGCCACCCCGATTTGGCGGCTGGCTCACACCCAATCAGAGTACCTTCCGACCTCGCTCATCACATGCTGCTAGAGGATACACACGGACACTGGCCCTTGTTTTTGGAGGCGTTGACCAAAGACAGTCCAGAATTTGAGACCAAGTCAATGGCGTTCAGTCAGACTTCGATGGCCATTGATGCGGCGATTGCTGGTCAGGGTGTTGCACTCACCGCTCGGGATTTTGTCATTGAAGACCTTGCTGCGCATCGACTTTGCCAGCCCTTTGAATATTCGATGCCTATGACGGATGGCTACTACCTTGTCGCCCCGCGCAGGCCGCGTAAGCCTGCGCTGGTTGCAATGGTAAATGGATGGCTCTTGGCACAACTATAGATATCCGTTCGGTTAAAACGCTCGCATCCGATGCTCTGATCGTTCCTATGGGCGCAAGGAGGAAACACGAAGCCTGGTCGGAGCTTTCGGAGCGCTACGATGATAGTGGGTTTTCTGGTGGCTCGATGGAGCGACCGGGGCTCAGGCGGGAGGGGCTGACCCTTACGAGACGCTATTGGTACTACACCTCTAGGAAATCAGGCTCTGAGGATCGCAATGGCGTCGACCGATTGCCTGCTAAGGAGATCGAGCGGCTCGTATTCAGCAGCCTCGAAAACTGTCTGCACGACAAGACCTGGCTGGCAAATCAGGCAAGACGGACCGAGGGAGGAGATGCCTCGATCTCCGACATCCTGCAGGCGCAGAGGCGTGGATCACAGAGCTTGCCGAAGACGACAGCGATACCAAATCCCAGAGTCTTTTCGGTTTGATCGACCGGATTTATGCGCACAAGGACTGTCTGTGCATTCGGTTCAATCTGCATGCGTTATTAGCGCCGGATGAGCCCTGTGTTCCGATACTTGCTAAATGCGAAGTCCCGTTCCAAAAACGCCAGAACGGTCGGGCAAAACCGATTATCATCACACCCAATGATGCTCCGCAATTGAATCCGGAACTCATAGCACGTGTCGCGGATGCCAAACGTTGGGCTCACGAACTCCTCGATGGGAAAGCAACCTCCATTCAGCAAATCACGGGGCGAGAAGGATTGCGCAGCGGAATCTGTCAGCCGAATCCTGCCGCTTGCCTGGCTGGCGCCGGACATCTCGATGGCCATTCTAGAGGGTTGCCAGCCATCAGATCTCAGCGCAAAAACGTTACGGGATCTTCCTTACATGCCGCTGGATTGGGAAAAACAACGCGAGATCCTCGGCTTCCCACATCTTTGAAGCTGCACAAAGCACCTCAAGACGTCACACGTAATGGCCGCACTGAGACTTTTCTAGAATCCAGCCTAAACTGCGCCAGATCGGAGGCCAAATGAGAGGTCTCTCGTGCGCTATGTTCCCGTAACTCACTGAATTATAATCACAAATAAGGGGGTTCCAGATATCGGTGATTTTAGGAAGACTGAGTGGTGGGCGACCTAGGAATCGAACCTAGCGTGCGTCTCCGCGAGGGAGTTACAGTCCCCTGCCACACCTTGCGGCCTGTCGCCCACTGACCCGGGGCCAAAGCCTCAGGCGTGCAGGCGTATTTAGAAGCGGGGCCTTGGCCCGTCAACCCGAAAATAGCTTGCAGCAGTGCCCGCGCCAGCCCATTGTCCGCCAGCGTGAAAGGAGCGCATGGATGGCGTCAAAGAAACCTCGTTGGGTGGTCGAAAAAGAGCAGGCCAAGAAGGCTGCTGCAGAGCAGACTGTGTGGCTCTTCGGACTGCACGCGGTGCGGGACGCGCTGTGCAATCCAAGACGTGAGAAAATTCGACTTATTGTGACGAAAAATGCGGCAGACAAGTTGGCGGATGCCATTGCGGAGGCAGCGTTGGAGCCAGAAATGGCCGATCCGCGCAAGTTCTCAGCTCCACTTGATCCGCAATCGGTACATCAGGGCGCCGCTCTTGAGGTCAAACCGTTGGATTGGGGGCCTGTTGAAACACTCTGTCTTGGGGATGGGGTGCATCCACCGCGCGTGGTGATGCTCGACCGGGTGACTGATCCGCACAACGTCGGTGCCATCCTTCGGTCTGCAGAGGTGTTTGGGGCTTGTGCCGTGATCGCACCGCGTCATCATTCGGCCCCCGAAACTGGCGCGCTCGCCAAGACCGCCAGTGGTGCTCTGGAACGTCAGCCTTATGTTCGCGTGCGTAATCTGGCAGATACCATCGGTCAGTTGCAGTCCATGGGCTATATCGTCCTTGGTTTGGCCGGAGAAGCAGATCAGACAATCGAAAACGCGCTTTCAGGACTTTTTGACAGGCCTGTAGCGATGGTCCTTGGGGCTGAAGGGCCGGGCCTTCGGCAGAAAACCCGTGAAAGCTGCGACAAATTGGTGCGCATCGCGTTTCCGGGCGCTTTTGGCTCACTGAATGTCTCAAATGCTGCGGCTGTTGCCCTATATGCATCTCAACCTGTTTCGCCAAAGGACATTTGATGGCCCCAAAGATTGCAACCTGCAGCTATTGCGGTACACGTGCCGCATTGGTGTTCGACGAAGGGCTGCATGAACTCACATGTCGGGCTTGTGGCGCGCCTTTGCACGAAATGAAATTTATGCCGCATCCCTCTGATAAAGTGGAAAAAAGGCGGCGTGATGCAAAGCCCGACAGGCAAACGTCACGTCGTAGGCCTGTGCCAGAGCACATGCGGCGTGAATGGCGCGACTGGCCTGCCCGCAAACGCCCAAAACGGCGGCGCAAACCGATTGCAAAGCGGATGCTCGAAGAGCTTTGGGATGTCGTCGAAGATATCTTTGACTGAGCTGGGCAGAATTTTGCCGTCAGTTAACCTTTTGTTCACACGTATTTTACAACCTCTTTTTATTCTGAGGCGGATACCTACATGGTACTCAGAGGCATCGGTATGGAACTTCGATGCTTCACTTCACTGTCCCTCGTTCCGCGACTGGCGCCCGGTTTCCTCCGGGCGCTTTTTTTGCCCGCAACCCGCGTTAGGGTCCGCTCATGAACGAACAGTATTCTGACCGATATCTCAAAGACATTCTGACCCGCACCAAACGCATCGCGGTGGTTGGGGTGTCCATGAATGAGGTGCGTCCCAGTTTTTACGTGGCACGCTATCTCAAGCTCAAAGGGTTTGAGGTGATCCCGGTCAATCCCGGCCATGCCGGCAAGCAAGCCTTTGGTCAGACTGTTGTGGCGAGCTTGGGGGATATTGAGGGCGAGGTGGACATGGTCGACATTTTTCGCCGGTCCGACCATGTGCCGCCCATTGTCGATGAGGCGTTGGAGCTGTTTCCCGGCTTGCAAACCATCTGGATGCAAATTGGCGTCTGGCACGAGGACGCCGCAGAAAAGGCGCGCTCTCACGGCGTAGACGTCATCATGAATCGCTGTCCCAAGATTGAATATCAGCGCCTCTTTGGCGAGTTACGCATGGGCGGGTTCAACACCGGGGTGATTTCTTCAAAGCTTTGAGCGGGATGGCAAAGGTTCGCGTCTGAGTATTTTGAGAACAGTGAAACCTGTGTGCGTTTATGCCGAGGTGAAATCTGCCGCAACACGCATGTCGCGCAGGGGTCGCACCGATGCGATGGATTTCTGATAGAGCGGGTGGGCTTTGTAAGCGTCCAGAGCTGCCTTGTTGGCAAACTCCGCATAGACCACCAGATCCACGTCAATCTCGCTCAGTTTGTCGATGTGATGATTGGTGCCAACCTCAAAATGCGCGCAATGTTCGATTTGGCCCAGGATTTCCAGCCCTTCGCGAATACGCGGCAGGTCGGTTTTGTTCTTGGCGGTGAAAAACACGATGTGGCGGATCATTTTGATCGTGAGGCCTTTTCCGCTAGGCCCGATTGGGATTGGCGCTGTGCAAGCTCCTCCAGCACGTCCGCAAGCGCAACATCGCGGCTTTTGAGCATGACAAGAAGATGAAACAGAACATCCGCCGCCTCAGACGTGAGCCGCGCCTGATCACCTTTCACAGCCTCAACAATGGCCTCGATGGCCTCTTCACCAAACTTTTCAGCCACCTTTTCAGGGCCTTTTGCCAGAAGTTTGGCGGTCCAGCTGTCCTCAGGTGAGGCGGCGGCGCGTTTCGCAATGATCTGTTCCAGGTCTTCCAGCGTCATGCGCCCAACCTCATCGGGATGCCCGCCGCGGCCATATGTGCCTTGGCTTCGGCGATGGTGAAATCGCCAAAGTGAAAGATTGAGGCGGCCAGTACCGCGGACGCGCCGCCCTTGGTGACGCCTTCGACAAGGTGATCCAGCGTGCCGACACCGCCAGATGCAATCACGGGTATGGATACCGCATCGGAAATGGCCTTTGTCAGCGGCAGGTTAAACCCCGCCCGCGTGCCGTCGCGGTCCATCGAGGTCAGCAATATCTCACCTGCGCCCTTTTCTTGCACCAGTTTGGCAAACGCCACCGCATCAATGCCCGTGGGCTTGCGCCCACCATGGGTGAAAATCTCCCATGTGCCGGGGCTGACTGTCTTGGCGTCGATGGCCACGACAATGCATTGCGACCCGAATTGATCGGCGGCCTCCGTCACAACATCGGGGTTGGCCACAGCGGCAGAGTTGAACGAGACCTTATCGGCCCCGGCCAAAAGGAGATTGCGCACATCTGAGGCCGTGCGCACGCCGCCACCGACTGTGAGCGGGATATAGCATTGCTCAGCGGTGCGCGTGACCACATCCATCATCACGCCGCGGTTTTCATGGGTGGCGTGAATGTCGAGAAAGCACAGCTCATCCGCCCCGGCGGCATCATAGGCGCGCGCGGCATCTACCGGATCGCCCGCATCACGCAGGTTGACGAAATTCACGCCCTTCACCACGCGGCCATCAGCCACGTCGAGACAGGGTATGATCCGGGTTTTGAGCATCGCACCGCTTATGTAACAAGGTTCACGCGCTTGTTTATGGGCATTTGCGCCGGTTTGCCAGAGAGTTAAGCCAACTTGAAGCGATCAAGAGAGGGAAGACATGAAACGGCTACTTTTGGCAGGGGGAATGATGCTTATGGCGCAAGGTGTGATGGCGAGTGACGATGATATCGTCAAGGTGAAGGCCAGTGGCGATGTGGCGGCGACGATGGATGCGCTGCAAGCCGCAGTCGAAGGGGCCGGAGCCACGGTTTTCGCCCGTGTGGATCATGCCGGAGGAGCGGCCAAGGTTGATCTGGAACTGGCCGACTCGCAGCTTTTGATCTTTGGCAATCCCAAGCTTGGCACGCCCGCGATGCAGGATGATGCGCTGGCGGGGCTCTTTCTGCCGCTCAAAGTACTGGTCTATGAGGATGCCGAAGGGCAGGTTTGGCTGGCCTATGAGGACCCCAAGGAGATGCTGGATGACCTGTCGGGCATCAATCTGGAAGCGGAATACATCAAGAAAATGACCGGTGCCTTGGGCAAGCTGACGGGCAAGGCGGCGGGCGGTTAACGTTTCAAAGCGCCCAATGCCTCATTGAGGTCGATAGCCCCATCATAGAGCGCGCGGCCGGAGATCGCACCGTTGAGGGCCGCGCCGCAATCGCGCAGAGCGATCAGGTCGTCCAAAGAGCTGACGCCGCCCGAGGCAATGACGGGGATTGATACAGAACGGGCCAGATCGGCGGTGGCCTCGATATTGGGGCCTTGCATGGCCCCGTCGCGGTTGATGTCGGTGTAGATGATCGCCGCCACGCCCGCATCTTCAAAGGATTTAGCGAGGTCCGTGACCATCACATCGGTCTCCTCCGCCCAGCCTTTGGTCGCGACGCGGCCATTGCGGGCATCAATGCCGACCGCGACTTGGCCGGGGAAGGTTTTGGCGGCCTCGCGCACCAGATCGGGGTTCTCCACCGCCACAGTACCTAGGATCACGCGCGCCAGACCCTTGTCGAGCCAGCGCTCGATTGTGGCCATGTCACGGATGCCGCCGCCGAGTTGGGCGGGCACCTTCGTGGCCTTCAGGATCGCCTCGACAGGGGTAGCATTGACCGGCTCTCCGGCAAAAGCGCCATTGAGATCAACCAGATGCAGCCATTCGCAGCCTGCTTCGACAAAGGCCATGGCCTGGGCCGCAGGGTCGTCGTTAAAGACCGTCGCTTTATCCATCTCCCCTTTGACAAGGCGCACGGCCTGGCCGTCTTTGAGGTCAATTGCTGGGTAAAGGATCATGGTCACAGGTCCATTCAAAGTAATTCGCCGCGATGTGCCACGAGAGCCGCCGATTTGCAACGCGACGTGGCGTCAGACTTGATCGAAACGCTCGTTGCGCTCAGTTTGCGCCAATCAAATCGGGAGGAGAGACCCATGAAAACGATAGCACTGGCCGCTGTGGCCACTTTGATGAGCGCTGGCGTGGCTTTTGCGGCTGATCCGCTGGAAGGCTTCTGGCGCACGGCCAAGGATGACAATGGCGAGTCAGGCCTGATCCATGTCACACCTTGCGGCGCGAAACTCTGTGGCAAGTTGGTCAAAGCCTATGACGCCAACGGCAAAGAAATGGCGTCCGACAATATTGGCCGAAACATCATTTCCGAGACGGTGAGCAAGGGCGGCGGCTCTTACAAAGGTAAGATTTACGCCCCGGATCGCGGCAAAACCTACAATTCCAAGCTTAGCCTTTCAGGTAAGTCTCTGAAAGTCTCTGGATGCGTTCTGGGCATCTGCCGGGACGGCGGCACGTGGAGCAAAGTCAAGTAAGACGGCTTTAAGCACGCTTCTCAGGGTGCCCATCGCAAGAAGTTTGAAATGATCGCCAGGCCAGTGGCCTGGCTTTTTTCCGGGTGAAACTGGGTGCCGACGATGTTGTCGCGGCCCACGACGGCCGTGACATCCTCGCCATAGCTCACATGCGCAAGCCGAATTGCCGGGTCATCGACACGGAACTGGTAGGAATGCACGAAGTAAGCGTGATCCCCGGTTGAGATGCCCTTGAGCACCGGGTGAGGCGCATTGATCACAAGATCGTTCCACCCCATATGCGGAACCTTCATACTTGGGTCAGACGGGGCGAGCGCACCAACTGTCCCGCGGATCCAGTCAAAACCGGGGGTCTCAGAGTATTCCAACCCGCGGGTTGCGAGCATTTGCATGCCGATGCAAATCCCCATGAAAGGGCGGCCCTTGGCGATCACCACCTCTTCAATGGCCTCAAACACGCCACGATGGTCAAAGAGCGCCTTCCGGCAGGCCGGAAACGCCCCGTCTCCGGGCAGGACCACACGGCTAGCCCGACGCACGACATCCGGGTCGGAGGTGACGATAACATCTCCCGCACCAACATCGGATGCCATGCGCTGAAACGCCTTTTCTGCCGAGTGCAGGTTGCCGGACTCGTAGTCGACGATAACGGTGGTCATGGCCCCTACAACATGCCCTTGGTCGACGGTATCGCATCAGCCTTGCGTGGATCGACCTCCAGAGCATCACGCAGGCTGCGCGCGACGGCCTTGAACGCGGCTTCGGCGATGTGGTGGCTGTTGATCCCGTGCAACCGGTCCACATGCAGTGTCAGGCCGCCATGGGTGCTGAATGCTTGGAAAAACTCCCGCACCAACTCGCAGTCAAACGTGCCGATTTTGGGTGTGGGAAGCTCCACGTTCCAAACCAGATAGGGCCGCCCGGACAGATCCAGTGCCGCCCGCACCAGCGCATCATCCATCGGCAAAAGACAGGCCCCATAGCGCCGGATGCCTTTTTTGTCGCCCACGGCCTCAGTGAGGGCCTGGCCAAGCGCAATGCCCACATCCTCAACCGTGTGGTGATCATCAATGTGCAAATCGCCGTCACATCGCACCGTCATATCGATAAGCGAATGGCGGGCCAGCTGATCCAGCATATGGTCAAAAAACCCAACGCCCGTGGCGTTTTCATACGCCCCGGTCCCGTCGAGAGTGATCTCGACCGAGATATCGGTTTCCGCCGTCTTGCGGGTGATCTTGGCCTGTCGCATGGGCACATTCCGTTATGAATACTGGGCGCTTATAGGCGCGGCAAAGCGTGTCGCCAAGAGGGCAAAAAGCAGCAATTTCAGGGATGTGGTGTTGCTGCAAGGTGTCGAAACACCGAAATGCTCAGCACCTGGACGCCCCAATAAAACACAAATTTCGATTGGTTTTATTGGAGCGGGCGATGAGATTCGAACTCACGACCCTTACCTTGGCAAGGTAATGCTCTACCCCTGAGCTACGCCCGCGTCCGATGGGTGAGGTGGGAGATATAAAGTCTCATCCCGCGCTGCAAGGGAAAACCGCAGTGCGGTGGCACTTTTTTGCCGGATGTTTCGGGTCTGCTCGACCGTGCCGCGCGATTACTGGCTAAAGCGCAGGACCAATTCTGCGTAGATCAGTGTGGAACTCAGCAAAAGAACACCCACAAACATCATGCGACGCTTGAAACTCGGTGGTGTGCGGTCTTCGTGGTCGTGCTCGGTATAACCTGTCACGTCACGTCTCCTGTATCAGTGCATTCTCGGCAGCTAATACCCGAATCGTAGGTCGTTTCAGGGGGCTCGCAACAAAAACCGGGCGAAAATCCCCCGGCGGCGGAAATCCGCGCCGAGGGTGCTTTTCAATCAGAGGTTGCCGGCAGACATCTCTGAGGCAATGTGATCTGCCTGCCGGATGGCAAGCGCCACAATCGTGAGCGTCGGATTTTCCGCCGCACCGGTGGTGAATTGCGACCCGTCAGAGATGAAAAGGTTCGCAATATCATGGGTTTGACCCCATTTGTTGCACACGCCATCTTCGGGGTTTTCCGACATGCGGTTGGTGCCGAGGTTGTGTGTGCTGGGGTAGGGCGGCGTTGGGAATGTCCGCGTGGCCCCCACCGCGTCATAGACCGCAGCGCCTTGTTTATAAGCGTGGTTGCGCATGGCGATGTCATTGGGGTGATCATCGAAATGCACATTCGGCGCGGGCAGGCCGTACTGGTCCTTTACCTCATCGTTGAGCGTGACGCGGTTGCTCGCCTGCGGCATGTCCTCGCCCACAATCCACATCCCGGCCATGTTCTCATACTCATCGAGCGCCGAGGTGAATTCACGTCCCCAGGCACCCGGATCGAGGAATGCGGCCATGAAGGGTAAGCCAAGTGCGAGCGTTTCAAGCTCATATCCACCTACGAACCCACGGCTTGGATCATGACGCGACTCGTCTGTGATGATCCCGGCCATGGTCGTGCCACGCCAGAACTTCACCGGCTTGTCAAAGACCGCATAGACCGATCCCGTCATGTGGCGCATGTAGTTGCGGCCCACCTGATCAGAGCTGTTGGCCAGACCATTGGGGAACATGCTGGACGCGGAATTCAGCAACAGACGAGGGCTTTCAAACGAGTTGCCCGCAACACAGACAATCCGCGCCTTTTGCATCTGTAGATTGCCGTCGGCGTCGAAATACTCCACGCCGGTAACCTTGCCGCTGTCATCGTGCAGAATGCGCGCCACATGGGATTGCGGGCGCACTTCGAGATTGCCGGTCGCCTCGCCCTGCTCGATGTCATGGTAGCCCGCGGACCATTTGGCTCCCCACTTGCAGCCCTGAAAGCAAAAGCCGGTTTGCTGGCACATCTGCCGGTCGGTATTTTCAGCCGATGAAATGGCCATCCGACCGGTATGCACATCCTTGTATCCAAGCGCCTTGGCTCCTGCTTCAAAGACTTTGAAGTTGTTGTTGCCAGGAAGCCCTGGGCGGTCGCCTGTGCGGGTGACATGCAGCTTGTCTTCAGCCTTGGAGTACCAAGGGTCCATCTCAGCTGCATCAATCGGCCAATCCAGAAGGCTTGCGCCCTCAACATCACCGTAGGTGGTTTTGGCTTTCCACTCATGCTCCTGAAAGCGCAGGGACGCGCCCGCCCAGTGCTGGGTGGTGCCGCCCACGGATTTCACGATCCAGGCCGGAAGGCCCGAAAAGTCCTTGGCCACGCGCCAGTCGCCCGATGTGGTGCGCGGGTCAAGCCAGGCCAGTTGGCCAAAGCTGTCCCATTCATCATTGATGAAATCCTCGGGAAAATGCCGTCCGCCGGCTTCCAAGGCCACAACCGAAACGCCCTTTTGCGCAAGTTCGTTGGCCAGAACACCGCCGCCTGCGCCGGTGCCGATGATGACGACAACGCTGTCGTCGCTGAGTTCAAATGGTGCACTCATTGGTTAATCCTCCCTCAGCCGATCCACGAAATGTCATCAAAACCGCGGTTGATGTAGCCACCTTTGGAGAAGCTTTCGCCCTCATACCCAAAGATCGGCCAAACCGCTTTTTGATTGTAAAGCCCGGTCACGAGCCCGCCTCTGATGCGCTGGAAGAAGGGGTCATCCTCCATCGAGCGCAGCACATCCACGCGGTCGCGTTCCCAGCCGACAGCAGCGTAATCGGTGCCTTTCATGTCGTTGGCTGCTGCGTTCAGCGCGGCAATCCCGGCCTCAATACCTTCGGCGTTGTCGGCCGTGTCATAACCTTTGACGGCCGCCACGTAGAATTCATCGGCCACGCGGTCATGCGGGTAGATGTCGCGCGCCATTTGCACCAAGGTCGCAAAGCTTTCAGGCTTGAGTGCTTCAAGCTCTGCGGCCCAGGCCCCGTCGGCCCCCGCGATATAGCTTGTGCCCAACACGAATGCTCCCAAGGCGGTGGTGCCTTTCAGAAGCTCGCGCCGGGTCAGCGTTCTGAGCGATTTTGTTTGGGTACTCAACGTAATGTCCTCCCTAAGTCTGCGTGTTTTTTGATTGGTGGCAAAGGCCCGGGTCACGCCGCTCCGGTCCATTTGCGATTGGGTTATTTGAAACGCCCTGCGCGTTCGAGAACCTCGATCTCGTAGCCGTCAGGGTCCGCTACAAAGAAAAACTTGCCGACGAGTTCACCATCTGGGGCAAACTCTACAACCTTGCGAGGTTTAAGCCCGGCCTCGACAAAGCGGGCATGTTCGGCTTCGACATTCTCGACAGAAACGGCAAAATGCCCATATCCCGAGCCGAGCTCGTAAGGCTCTGTTTGGTCTTTGTTGACCGTGAGTTCCAGCTCGAATTCGGATTCCGAATTGCTGAGGTAAACCAGGGTGAAATTGGTGAAATCGAGCCGGTCAGCCACCTCCAGCCCAAATGCTGTCTTGTAAAATTCCAGTGACTGCGCCTCGTCGAGAACACGGATCATGCTGTGAATGGCTTTGGCCATGGGCTCCTCCGAACTGTGTGCTGTTCGAAGTAGCCTAGCAAGCTGCGCGCGTGGCGAGGTAGTAAACCGTTACTACACGGCGCAAAGACCAGGTCGGGCCCTACTCGGCTGCAATCTGATCCGTTTGAGGCGCGTTTTGCGCGTCTTGCCACACCAGGCACGTGCAGCGCAGCAGGGATGTGAAATTCTTGGGTTCCCCATGTAATTCAAGCACTTCGCCATGCAGTTTCGACACGAAAGCGGGCGTGGTTACGTCTTCATTTGCAGCGATTTCATCCAGAATACGCCAGAATGATTTTTCCAACCGGATGCTGGTGCTTTGCCCATTCAGGCGCATACTGCGGGTTTCGAGCTCATATCGTTCCGGGTCTTGCCCGGCGAACATACGGCACATGTGTCATCCTCCCATATGACCCATTGCGTTGATGCGACCATCATTCCGAGGATTTCACTACAAGGCAAGCCTGCTGTGTGTAATTCGCAGGCTCAAAGGGTAAAATCTTCGGTGTGCACCAAGATCCCGTCCTCAGAGTTGAGTACAATACCGTAGGCCCCTGGTTCATCTACCGAAATGTGGTGATCATCTGTCGTAAGGTGCATTGGCATTTGATGACAGGTGCTTTTGAACATGAAAACCGGGATGTTGCGGGTCTCATTGACGGTGAGGTTTCCGTGGATCGTGCGGTGAATATGCCCGGCCAGGATTTGCACAACGGAGCCATGCTGTGCCAGGCGCGCGGCCAGCTCAGACCGGTTGGCCAGCCCAATACTGTCCATGCCGGGAAATCCCGTCAGAACGGGAGGATGGTGCAGCCCCAGGATCACACGACGACCGTCGGCACTGGCGATCTCTTGGTCCATCCATTGAAGCCGATCTTCGCAAAGCCGCCCGCCATGCAGATTGTCGGCGTCCTCGTCCAAGGTATCCAGAAGGACCAGTCGTGTCTCATCGAGATCAATACTCTCTTGCACAAACCCTGTGTCCGTTACGGGAACACCCTGAAAAACATCAAGAAAAGCACTGCGCCTGTCATGGTTGCCCAATGTCAGGCTGACCGGGAGAGGGCAGTCGGAAAGAGCATCATGCAATCGCATGTATTCTTCCTGAGTGCCATGATGCGTTAAATCTCCGGTAATCACGATACGCTCTGCATCCGGGTGGTTGCTAAGCGCATGCTGCAGACCTTGCGCAAAGCGTTCCAGAGGATCGAGTCCGATAATCGTCTCGCCCTGCGGCACGATGTGAATATCGGTAAAAACCAAGAGCTTTTTCATGGACGCACCCAGCAAAGAAAAATCGCACGAACCTTGAAAGGATTCGCGCGACTTTGGAAGATGGTTTTGAAGGCTTACCAGCCTTCAGGGACTGGATTTTCCGACAGGATTTGCGAGAGCTGTGTTTTGGTGGCGTCATCCAGATGCGGCAGCATCACACGGGTGGTATAGTTGCCAAAGAGTTTGCCATCTGCGCTATACGTCCAATCCGCGATCTGCGCCTCAGAAAATTCCACCATGTCGCCAGCATGCTGACCGGGCATGCTTGTGGGCTCATTGGCCAGAATGCCAACGAAACCGTCGCCGCGCGGCGCGAAGGGCACGATCCAGATCACTTCGGATTGCTCGCTCTCGGCGTTGAATTCCACCTTCAGGCCAGCGCCCTCTATGGATTGCCCGTCCGCGCCTTGGGTATTTGCCAGAAACTGCGGCAAGGATATGCGTGCTTCGGCGATGGCAGACTGCATCTCGGCGTCCTGCTGGCCGAATTGTACAACATCATCTCCGGCCAAAGCCGCAAGAGGAAGAAATGCCGCGCATGCGATGCTGGCGAGAAAACGTGTCATCATGACCCTTTCTTACTGTACTCAATAATTTGGACCGGGCGGATACCAAGCCATTCGGGCCGGAATATGACGCGTCATTCAAATTCGATCAGCAAATCCTTGGCGTCGATCTGACTACCCGCCTGCACGTGCACGGCCTTAACCACGGCATCGCGTTCGGCATGCAGGCCTGTTTCCATTTTCATGGCCTCGATGGTTAGGAGCAGGTCGCCTGTGCTGACCGACTGGCCCGGATTGATCCCCACGGTCGCCACAACCCCTGGCATCGGCGCGCCGAGATGATTAGCATTGCCCACTTCGGCCTTTGGCCGCGCCTCAACAGTGGCTTTCACCCGACGATCCGGCACGCGGATGGTGCGCGGCTGGCCATTCAGCTCAAAGAAGACACGTGCCTGGCCGTCTTCCCGGGTCTCGCCCACCGCCACAAGTCGGATTTCCAGCGTTTTGCCCGGATCAATCTCGGCGGTGATCTCTTCATTGGTTTCCATGCCATAGAAGAAGGTTTTTGTGGGCAAGGTCCGCACGGGGCCATATTCGACATGGCGCTCCATGTAATCGGTGAAGACCTTGGGGTACATCATGTAGCCCATCAGGTCTTCCTCATCGATGCTCACGCCCAGTTTTTCCTCAACCCCGGCTTTCTCGGCTTTGAGATCCGCAGGCTCAAGCAAGGTTCCGGGGCGCACGGTGATCGGCTCCTCACCCTTGAGCACCTTTTTGACGATAGCCTCGGGGAAGCCGCCATGTGCCTGCCCTACATAACCCTTCATCAAGGTGATCACACTATCGGGGAAACTGACCTCGGTCTCGGGGTTCAGCACGTCCTCGCAAGTGAGGCCTTGGGTGACCATCATCAGCGCCAAATCACCCACAGTTTTGGCAATCGGGGTGACTTTGATCACATCGCCAAACATATGATTCACCTCGGCATAGGTGCGTGCGATGTCGTGCCAGCGATCCTCAAGACCCATGGAACGCGCTTGTGCTTTCAGATTGGTAAACTGACCGCCCGGCATCTCGTGCAGATAGACCTCAGAGGCGGGTGACTGCATGCCGGACTCGAACGCCGCGTAGTGGTCGCGCACCGATTCCCAGTAGTTCGAAATTTGCCGGATCGCGCCCACATCAAGCCCGGTATCCCGGTCCGTATGGCGCAGGGCCTCGACCACCGATCCAAGCGTAGCCTGAGAGGTGTTGCCCGAAAGCGCGTCCATTGCGCAATCCACCGCATCAACGCCAGCCTCAGAGGCGGCCATGATGGTGGCAATCGCGGTGCCTGCTGTGTCATGTGTGTGGAAGTGAATAGGCAGGCCCACCTCTTCCTTCAACGCCTTGAAAAGGATTGACGCAGTGGCCGGTTTCATCAAACCGCCCATGTCCTTCAGGCACAGGATATGCGTGCCTGCCGCCTTCAGTTCCTTGGCCATGTCGAGGTAGTATTTCAGGTCATATTTTGACCGGTTAGGATCGAGGATATCGCCGGTGTAGCAAATCGCCGCCTCTAGGATTTTGCCCGACTCGAGCACCGCATCCATCGACACGCGCATGTTTTCGGTCCAGTTGAGCGGATCGAAAACGCGGAAAATGTCGACGCCGACATCGGCAGCGCGCTCGACAAAGGCTTTGACGACATTGTCAGGATAGTTGGTGTACCCGACTCCATTGGAACCACGCAAAAGCATCTGCGTGAGCAGGTTGGGCATGGCTTTGCGCAGATCGCGCAGCCGCTGCCAAGGACATTCACCGAGGAAACGGTAGGCAACGTCAAAGGTCGCGCCGCCCCAGCATTCCATCGAGAAAAGCTGTGGTAAATCATGGGCATAGTTGGGGGCGGCTTCGATCATATCAATCGACCGCATGCGCGTAGCCAAAAGTGACTGGTGGCTGTCGCGCATGGTCGTATCGGTGATCAAAAGCTGCTTTTGCGCCGCCATCCAGTCGGCCACGGCCTGTGCGCCATCCCGCTCAAGGATCTGCTTTGCCCCGTCCGAAATCTCGGTGTTGGCAGGCTTCGGTGCGCGTGGCAGGGCCAGATCCGGGCGCGGCAGAGGGCGCCCTTCGACTTCGGGGTGCCCATTGACCGTGATGTCGGCAATATAGGTGAGAACCTTGGTGCCCCGGTCGCGCCGCGCCTCGAACTCAAAAAGCTGTGGCGTCGTGTCGATAAACTTGGTTGTGTATTCGTTCGACAGGAAGGTCGGGTGCTTCAGCAGGTTCTCGACAAAGGCGATGTTCGTCGACACCCCGCGAATACGGAACTCGCGCAGCGCTCGGTCCATCCTTGCAATGGCCCCCTGAGGCGTCTGCGCATGCGCCGTGATTTTTACCAGCAGCGAGTCGTAATAACGCGTGATCACACTGCCCGAATAGGCCGTGCCGCCATCAAGCCGGATGCCCATGCCTGTTGCTTCACGGAAGGCGGTGATCCGGCCGTAATCGGGGATGAAGTTGTTTTGCGGATCCTCGGTCGTGATCCGGGTCTGGATCGCGTGGCCATTGAGGCTGATCTCGTCCTGGCTTTGCTTGCGCGTGGCCTCGGCCAGCGTCTTACCCTCTGAAATCTTGATCTGCGCCTGCACGATGTCGATGCCGGTCACTTCCTCGGTGACGGTGTGTTCCACCTGCACACGCGGGTTCACCTCGATGAAGTAAAACTGGCCAGTGTCCATATCCATCAGGAACTCAACGGTGCCTGCGCATTCGTAATTGACGTGCTTGCAGATCTTGTAACCCAGCTCGCAAATCTCGGCGCGCTGTGCGTCACTGAGATACGGGGCAGGGGCGCGTTCCACGACCTTCTGGTTGCGGCGCTGCACCGAGCAGTCGCGCTCAAAGAGGTGGTACATATTGCCATGCGTGTCGCCGAGGATCTGCACCTCGACGTGGCGCGCCCGGATGATCATCTTTTCCAGATAACCTTCACCATTGCCAAAGGCGGCCTCGGCTTCGCGGCGGCCTTCACGCACCTTTTCTTCAAGCTCATCGGCCGAATTGATGGGACGCATGCCGCGTCCACCGCCGCCCCATGATGCCTTGAGCATCATCGGATAGCCGATTTCATCGGCCTGCTTGCGGATAAGGTCCATGTCATCGCCCAGAACCTCAGTCGCTGGGATCACCGGCACACCAGCTTCAATCGCCACTTTGCGGGCGCTCGCCTTGTCTCCAAGGGCGCGCATCGTTGCGGCGCGCGGACCAATGAAGGTGATGCCATTGGCCTCGCAGGCATCCACCAGTTCAGGGTTTTCCGATAAAAGGCCATAGCCAGGGTGGATCGCATCCGCGCCGGATTTCTTGGCCACGCGGATGATCTCGTCAATCGACAGATACGCCGCCACAGGCCCCAGCCCCTCGCCAATCCGGTACGCCTCATCCGCTTTAAACCGGTGCAAGCCAAGCTTGTCCTCTTCGGCAAAGACGGCCACCGTGCGCTTGCCCATCTCGTTGGCAGCCCGCATGATCCGGATGGCGATCTCGCCCCGGTTGGCAATCAGGATTTTGTTGAATTCGGCCATGGCCAGTCCCTCGGTCTTTTACGTTACGGCAGCCTGCGCCTTGACGCAGAGCACGCTGCGATGCAGCGCTTTTGCGCAGCTTGTAAGATTTGTGAAAGGTTTGCGCAATCCGGCTTTCTGGGTATGGTCCGTACTGAGCGTATTTTTCACCTTGCCGGGTAGCGGGACTACCCGGATGTATGAAGCCGTGTATGGGCCTCAAGCGGTGATGAGATACCGAGTTGACCCATATTGGCCTCAAGGTCGGATTTGAGAATATGGACGAGGTGATCGGGGCCTGTTTCACCCAAAGCAGCCAGGGCATAGTGCCAGGCCCGACCCATCATCACCATATCCGCGCCCAAGGCGAGGGCGCGCAGGATATCCAGCCCGCCTTCCACACCGCCATCCAAGATGATCGGCAGTTTGGTGGCCATGCGTATGGCTGGAAGCATCTCAATCGTGGCCGGGGCGGCGTCAAACTGTCGCCCGGCGTGATTTGAGATCCAGATTGCATCAATTCCTTCGGCTTCCAGCTTGGGCACTTCGGCTGGATCCAGCACGCCTTTGACCAAAAGCGGCCCCTCCCAATTCTCACGCAGCCAGCGCAGATAGTCCCAGTTGGGGGAGGTGCGCAGCAGGTAACCTGCATGTTTGTTCGACGGTAACCCTTTGGTTGCAGGGGTATAATCGTCAATCAGCCGCATCCGCGGCATGCCTCGGCTCGCCATGCCCATGGCCCAGGTAGGGCAGAGGGCAATCTGCGACAGGATACGCGGCGTGATCTTGGGGGGTTGCGTAAGGCCCGAGCGCACTTGGCGTTCCCGGCGGCTGCCCACGGGCACGTCCACGGTGAGGACAAGCGTCGAAAACCCGGCAGCCTTGGCGCGTTTGAGCATATCGGCGCGGATTTCGGGATCGCGCGGCGGGTACATCTGAAACCAGGCATGCTCACCCAATGCCGGTGAGACATCTTCGGGGGTTTGACTGGCCACAGTAGATAAAGTGTACGGGATATTGGCCTTGGCCGCGGCACGCGCCAGCTTTTGCTCCGCCCCTGGCCAGATCAAGCCAGACATGCCAACAGGCGCAATTCCCACGGGTAAATCAAAGCTTTGACCAAGAAACTCGATGCCCGTAGACACCTCTGGCTCCCCGTGTAAGATCGAGGGCATCAGCATGACCTCATCCAGCTTGGAGCGATTACGCCGGGTCGTGGCCTCAACACCCGTGCCACTATCGAGATACTCCCAGACAAAATAGGGAACACGCCAACGTGCTTTTGCACGCAGGTCTGCGAGGGCGGGGTATCGGGCGTCGAGTGACATGGGCTGAGCGATAGCAAGGGAACGCGGGCGCGAAAAGCGAAAACAGCCAGTTTTGCCGATTCGAAGGTTAACGGGCTTATTTTGAAGAGATTCCCACGTCGGTATTACATCGGTATCACGTCGGTATTGCGTCGGTGCCCGGCGTTCAACGCGCATGAGTTAACGCCGCGTTGCACCTGCAACAGGCATCGGCAACAGGTCCTGACGTATTTGCGGTTTTCAGGCTGTCAACTCTTCGAGCATCGCACGGGATTGGCGACACTTGGCCAGACCGGGACGTGTCACGAAGTAGATCGTCTGCCCACCATACCGTGCGCCGCACGAGACAGATTGTTCAGACAGCCCCCCATGTTGCGTAGGAAAGTCGAGCAGCAAAGCATCCAGCGCATTTGACCAGATCAGCTCGACATCGTCTGACACGCATGTATCGCGCACATAAGCCGACAACGCGTCGGATTGGCGATGCCAGTTGGCAGGAATGTGCGGGATCAGGGTCTTTGAGATGCCAACGCTCAGTTTCCGGCCGTTCAGGGCAGGTGCGATCTTTTCCGTGGCGTCTGTGAGAGTGTCAAACGCCTCTGAGATGCTCGGCAGATAGGCTGCACCCTCGCGGGTCAGAAGCAACCCCTGAGGCAAACGCCGAAAGAGCGAAATTCCGAGGGATGCTTCGAGCCGTTTGACCTGTTGGCTGACAGCACCCGGTGTGACGCCAAGCTCCCCAGCGGCAGCCTTGAAACTCAGATGCCGGGCGGCGGCTTCAAACGCTTTGAGGCCGTTCAAAGAGGGAAAGCGATAGGTCATGTTCAGGATCCTCCGGCTTTGAATTCTGTGCAGGTTTAACACAGGCGCATCCTGTCGAAGGCTTAGATTTTCTAAGTCTGTCACGCAGATCTTGTCGTTTGCGGCGAAAGGCCCTCGTGCCGTTAGTGGCGCAAAGAACGACAAGAAGGAGCCAAATATGACCATCAGATTTAACACGCCTGCAAACTGGCCCACACGCGGGCGGCCCTATCACCACGGGGTTGTGCAGCCTGTGGGCTGCACACTCCACATCACAGGCCAAGTCGCTTGGGACAGTGTCGAAAACATAGTGGGTGCGGGGGATTGTGAGGCGCAGGCGCACCAGTGTTTTGACAATGTCGAAGCCGTTCTTTCGGCCGTTGGGGGCCGCATGGACGACATCGTTTCGCTGACAGTCTTTTACGTGGACCCCGCTGACGTCCCCACCATCCAAAAGGTACGCGCAGACCGGCTTGATGCCGCGCATGGGCCGGTCAGCATTCTGATTCAGTGCGCCGGGCTGGTTGATCCGGAGTTCCTAGTGGAAGTGATCCCCGTCGCCGTCATCCCGGAGGATCGATTTCAGGATCCAAGAGCGTAGCGAGGAAAGGGCAATCTCATGGAGGACGAAAAGGCCAAAGCGCTTTTGGTGCAGGCTATCAAAGATCGCGGGACAATATATCTCGAGGTCTTTCGCGAGTTGTCAGACCGCTTTGATCAGGCCACTGCCATTGAAGTGATGCGTGCCGCGAGTGGGGCGGTGGGGCGCAAAGTGGGTCAAAGCCTGTCGCATCTTGCTCCGGATGATTTTGAAGGCATGGCTGCGATTTGGGCCTGTGCGCTGGATTGCAAACTGGCCTATGCGGCGGACCTGAGGCGATTGGACGACACCGGATTTGAGGTCAAGATGATGGCCTGTCCGCTCAAACAATCCTGGGTCGAGGCAGGGTGCAGCGAGGACGAGATTTGCACGCTTTTGCACTGTGCCTCGGCCTATGATGAGGCCGCTTTGGAGGCCGCCGGGTTCGACTTTGACCTGGAACTCTGGGCGCCGGGCAAGGAGGGGTGTTGCCGCACAGTGGTGCGGGAGAAAGGGTGAGATATTTCAACGGAACACAAGGCGAACATTCACTTTAACTTTTTCTTCACCCGCGTTATCGTCGCGCCATGAGCAGTTTTGACGAATCCGAGGCGTTTGAAACGGCCTCTCTTTCGGCGCGGGCGATGGCCGCGCGACCGATGCCATATCTCGATGACCTCAATCCGGCCCAGCGTGAGGCGGTGGAAACGCTGGAGGGGCCGGTGCTGATGCTGGCCGGGGCAGGGACGGGCAAGACCAAGGCGCTGACCACGCGGATGGTGCATCTGCTGAACACAGGGACGGCGCGGCCTAACGAGATTTTGGCCGTCACCTTCACCAACAAAGCCGCGCGAGAGATGAAGAACCGCGTGGGCCGGATGATGGGCGAGGCGGTGGAAGGCATGCCGTGGCTGGGCACGTTTCACTCGATTTGTGTCAAGCTGCTTCGCCGACATGCCGAACTTGTGGAACTGAAATCAAACTTCACGATTCTCGACGCCGATGACCAATTGCGCCTGCTCAAGCAACTCGTCGCGGCGGCCAATATCGACGACAAACGCTGGCCCGCGCGGCAGCTGGCCGGGATCATTGACCAATGGAAGAACCGGGCCTGGACGCCGGAGAATGTGCCCGCCTCAGAGGCCAGCGCCTATGACGGCAAGGGTGTTGTGCTATATGCCCAGTACCAGACCCGCCTGATTGAGCTAAACGCCGTGGATTTCGGCGATCTGCTGCTTCACATGGTCACGATTTTCCAGACCCATGACGATGTGCTCGCGCAATACCGCCGCTGGTTCCGCTATATCCTCGTAGACGAATATCAGGACACCAACGTGGCGCAGTATCTGTGGCTGCGGCTCTTGGCGGGGGGGCACAAAAATATCTGCTGCGTCGGCGATGATGACCAGTCGATCTATGGCTGGCGCGGGGCGGAGGTGGGCAATATCCTGCGGTTTGAAAAGGATTTTCCGGGCGCACATGTGGTGCGGCTGGAGCAGAATTATCGTTCAACCCCGCATATCCTTGCTGCGGCGTCGGGTGTGATTGCGGAGAACAAAGATCGGCTAGGCAAGGAGCTTTGGACTGAAGCAAGAGGTGGAAAGAAAGTTGGCCTAATGGGTCTCTGGGATGGTGAAGAGGAGGCGAGGTGGGTCGGAGAACAAATTGAAGACGCTCAGGCTGGCCTTGGTCGTTTCAAGTATCGAGAAAATCCTAGATCAATCACCATAGAACAAGAGGCGGAACGCTTGGCGAAAGGTGGTGTGGTCTCAAAGAACGTGGAAGGCGATATTCACCAAGTAAATTTACAGCGCGCGGAAGCCTTAAGCCCTACTGGAAAGGACAACTTACCACTACCAAAAACCTATAATTTGGACGAAATCGCCATCCTCGTGCGCGCCAGCCACCAGATGCGCGCCTTCGAGGACCGGTTCCTCACCATCGGCTTGCCCTATCGCGTGATTGGCGGGCCGCGGTTCTATGAGCGGATGGAGATCCGCGATGCGATGGCTTATTTCCGGCTTGTGGTGTCGCCTGCGGATGATCTGGCCTTCGAGCGGATTGTGAACACCCCAAAGCGCGGCCTCGGTGACAAGGCGCAGCAGAAAATTCAGATGACGGCCCGGCAGAACGGGGTGTCTTTGCTGGAAGGCGCGGCGATCCTGCTCGATGAGAAGGGGATCGGTGGCAAGGGCGCGACCGAACTGGCCAAGCTGATCGATGGGCTGCGCCGGTGGGGGCGTCTGGTGGGCGACCAGAAGCTGAGCCATATCGAACTGGCCGAAATGGTGTTGGACGAGTCCGGCTATACAGAGATGTGGCAGAACGACAAAACGCCCGAAGCCCCCGGGCGGTTGGAGAATCTCAAGGAATTGGTATCGAGTTTGGAGAAATTTGAGAACCTCCAGGGCTTCCTCGAACACGTGAGTCTGGTTATGGAAAACGATGCGGGACAAGATGGCGAGAAGATCAGCATCATGACCCTACACGCGGCCAAGGGGTTGGAGTTTCCCGTCGTATTCCTACCCGGCTGGGAAGATGGTCTTTTCCCCTCGCAACGCAGTATGGATGAAAGCGGCCAAAAGGGTCTCGAAGAAGAGCGTCGTCTGGCTTACGTTGGCATCACAAGGGCGGAAGAGATTTGTACCATTTCCTACGCAAGTGACAGAATAATCTATGGCCGTCGGCAACCGCAGTATAAGTCGCGTTTTATCGATGAGCTGCCCGAAGAACATATTGACGACTTGACTCCGCCAGGTATCTTCGGAGGTGGCTATGGGGCAGTTGGGATGGGGGATCCCTTTGGCTCAAACATCGAAGACCGCGCGGCGGAGGCCAATGTTTACAATTCCCCGGGCTGGAAACGGCTTCAGGCGCGGGCGGCGGAACGGCCGCTCAGCCAGCCGAAGGAAAGCCGCAACATGGTCATCGACGCGCAGGCCATCAGCGCTCACACCATGGGAGAGCGCGTGTTTCATCAGAAATTCGGCTACGGCGCGATCATTGGGATCGAGGGCGACAAGCTGGAGATCGACTTTGAGAAAGCGGGCGTGAAGCACGTTGTCGCACGCTTTGTTTCAGGCGCGGATGACATTCCATTCTGACACTAGCACGAGTCTTTCCTTGAAATTCGCCCCTACCTTTTTCCCAAAATTGCGTGCAAACTGACTGCCTCGTCTGAGGGGATGCGCAATGCGATGGTTTTTCTACACAACTGTGCTGCTTGCTTGGACCGGTTTGGCGGCTGCACATTCCAAGATGGACGAAACCATGCCAGCCGATGGGGCGACGCTTGATGCGGTGCCGCAAGAACTCGTTTTGCGGTTTGAACAGGCGATCCGTTTGGTCACAGTCAAGATAACCCACGCGGATGAGCATTCCGAGCCGTTGAAATTGGATGAGCAGACAGAGTTCGACACGGAGTTCAAGCTGCCGATGTCCTCGATGGGCACGGGCCGGTACGAGGTTGAATGGCGCGGTCTCGGCGAAGATGGGCATATCATGACAGGCCGGTTCGGCTTTGATGTCCAATAGCGCATGGTGGATGTCTGGACGGGTCTTCTGGCACTGAACACTTTGGGGCTTTATGCCTGCGCTTTGGTGTCTTTTGGCTCTGTCCTGATTGGTTTCGCGTTCACCCGCCTCCTGCGTCGACCTTATTACCGCGACCTCACGCTGATCTGGGCCTTGCTGGGTGTGATCCTGTCGGCGAGCGACCTCGCCTTGCGCGCCGCAGCTCTGACGGGGACGGCGTCGGGTGCTATGGACCCCGAAATGCTCAAGCTTGTTTGGAGCACGTCCGTGGGCGACGCGGCCCTCTGGCGTGTGGCTGGTTTTGCGCTTTTGCTGGTTGGTGCGCTTTTGGGCCGGATGGGCAGTTGGCTGGCGTTGTCAGGCGGCGTTCTGGTGATGTGTTCTTTCACGCTTCTGGGCCATGTGGCCGAGCGGGAGGCGTTTTGGCTGCAGCTGGTGCTTTATTTTCATCTCAGCGCCGCTGCGTTTTGGGTTGGTATCCTGGGGCCGTTGCGCCGTCTCGCGCTCGACCGGGAGAAGCTGGATGTCGCGGCCCAGCTTGGGCACGGGTTCGGGCAAGCGGCGATGGCGGTCCTGCCGGTGCTGGTTGCAGCTGGGCTTCTCATGGCCTGGCAACTGTTGGAGGGCTGGGCTGCGATGATCACCCCTTACGGCCTGATCTTGTTGACCAAAATTCTGGTCGTCGCCCTGTTGATGGGATTGGGCGCGGCCAACAAAATGCGCCATGTCCCGGCGATGTTGCGGGGTGATACCCGTGCGGCGGACGCGCTGGCACGCGTGATCCGCAAAGAGCAGGTGGTTGTTGCACTTGTTCTGGCGATCACCGCGATGCTGACGGTGATTATCGGTGCGCCAACTTAAGCCTCGCCAAAAACACCCTCAAACGTTTTCTTTAACGCCACGTCCACATCACCCATCGTGACGGGCAAGCCGAGATCCACCAGTGACGTGACCCCATGCTCGGAAATCCCGCAGGGTACGATCCCGTCAAAGTGGCTCAGATCCGGTTCGACATTGATGGAAATGCCGTGAAAGCTCACCCATTTGCGCAGGCGGATGCCAATAGCTGCGATCTTGTCCTCGGGCTTGGCCCCCGAGGCGGTGAGCGGTTTGTCATTGCGCACAACCCACACACCCACGCGACCGCAGCGAATCTCGCCGGTGACGTTGAACTGATCCAGCGTTGCGATCACCCAGCGTTCCAGTTGCTGCACAAATGCGCGCACGTCCCGACCGCGCCGCCCCACATCCAGCATCACATAGACCACACGCTGTCCGGGGCCGTGATACGTGTACTGCCCGCCACGTTTGGTCTCAAAAACCTCGAACCTGTCCGGATCGGTCAGATCAGGCGCTTTGGCCGATGTTCCCGCGGTATAGAGCGGCGGATGCTCCAGCAGCCAAATGGCCTCTGGCGCGGTCCCTTCGGCGATTCGCGCCGCGCGTGCTTCCATCGCCGCTTCGGCCTCACGATAGCCGATAAGCCCATCAGAGACGTGCCATTGCACGATATTTTGAGCGGATTGCAGCGGATCAGGCAGGAGCAAGGCGGGATTCTTTCGTTTCAGCGGCAGGAACTGTGCTAGGCTCACAGCAATTTAGAGTTGTCTATTAAAGGAGACCGGGGATGTTTTCAAAGCGTGTTGCCATCATTTGTATAGCTGGAGCGGTGGGGATCACACCCGCCACGCAATCCGCAGCCGATTTTGCAGATGGGCTTGTTGGCGGGGTCGTCGGCGGCGTTGTGGGCGGTGTGATCGTTAATGAGGGGATCAAGAACCGCGAACGCCAGCGTCAGCAGCAGCGCAATGTTGTCACAAAGCGTGCACCTTCGAGCTATAACAGCGCGGCCCGTGTGGCGACGCGCGAAGAGCAGGTGGCGCTGAACTACTTTGGATTTCCCGCAGGCACACCCGATGGTGTGCGCGGGCGCAATACCCGCAACGCCATTTCGCAGTATCAGGCGCATATGAGCTATCCCATCACCGGGCGGCTTGCCCCCTATGAGCGTGATTTCCTGGTTGGGTCTTACTATCGCGCTCAATCCGGTGGTGCCGCAACAACACAACTGATCGCGCAGCGCGGGCAGGGCACACGCGGCCTGCTCTATGCCTATCGCGATGAAGCGGCGGGCGGATCACTCAACGGCACAGTGGCTGCGACGGACAACAGTGGCACCATCACCACTGCACCTGAAACCAGCCTGGCCGCGACAGAAGACAGTGGCTCTTCACTGCCAAATCTCTTTGGTGAAGCGGCTTCTGGCCCGTCACTGGCCTCGCATTGCAGCCGGGTCAGCCTCGTGACCAATTCCAACGGTGGCTACGTCACGCAAGCAAGCATGACCGACGCCAGCTTTGCGCTCAGCGAACAGTTTTGTCTCGCGCGGACCTATGCAATTGCCGATGGCGAGGAATTGGCGACACGGGTTGAAGGCCTCAATCAGGCCTCGTTGGAGCAGCAATGCGCAGCCTTTGGTCCTGCGATGAAGAAACAGCTTACCGCGCTGTCGCTGCAACCGCAGGAGGCAGTTCTGTCGGATGTGAGCAAGTTCATTCTGGACACCGGCATGGACCCCGCACAGCTCTCGGGCACAGCGCGCATTTGCCTGTCCGTGGGATACCGCACCGATGCGATGGATGTGGCCGCAGGTTCGGCTTTGCTCCTGACGGCGCTGGGCGAGCGCGGGTATGCGGAACTCCTTGGCCATCACCTCAATGAGGGCTTCGGCACCGCCCGTCGTCCCGATCTGGCCGTGAGCTGGTATGAGACCGGCATCTCAGCGGTCGAGGCCAGCGGCAAGCCGATTTTCGTGCCGGGTGACGCAGGCCGCACAGGCCTTATTCGCAAGGCTGTTTATCAGGCCAATGGCGTGGACGAGAAAACCCAGAACCTGACCGGCGACGGGGAAGACACCGTGCAGTCGGTCTCGACATTGCCGACATTCAGCATCTCTGAATAACCCAAATCCGCCCTTGCGCCATTTTCTGGCGCAAAGGCCCTTCACAAGGTGCAGCGGCGTTGTTATAGCGTCGCGCACCAATCACGATGTGCGGTCGTGGCGGAATTGGTAGACGCGCAGCGTTGAGGTCGCTGTGGGGTAACACCCGTGGAGGTTCGAGTCCTCTCGACCGCACCATGAAAACAATTTCCCCCCGTTTCAGTGCTGGCGATTTGGGAGTCCTTTTTTCAGGGTTCTGGTGTCAATGGGCGCATCTGTGGCGCAAGTGGAAGCCGAAGTTGAAAGTTTTGACTGAGCCAGAGACTGATAGCGACTTGAGCCTGATTGGTGCTCAGACCCTGCTGATAGGCCAACACAAGTGCTTTATCATCAGTAACAAATGAATTTCCCAATGGACGTTTTTTGATCCTGCCACATTTGTAGTCTTGGAAAGTGTCGCACTTAAATCGCGAAGGATGTCGTTCATTTGTCTTCTTTTGATACATCAAACTTATCCTCGACGAGGTCTTCTATAAAACTGTCGCACGATTTGCGCCTCGTTCATTCAGACGACCCCGACACACACGATCTGCGATTTCGGAGGGTATTGGTGCTGGCGGTCAACGTGACCACTGTCGTCCTATTGTTTGCTGCGATGGCGACTTTTCTATCGTATGGCGGCCTGATTTGGATCGAATGGGCTATGCTGGCGGCATATGCTTTGACCCTGCCGTGGCTTTCAATTGGGCTTTGGAATGCTGTGATTGGTCTCTGGCTGGACCGAAAATATGCACGTGATGCAGCGACAATTGTTAATCCTGCATTGGCGCGGATTTCAGGAGATGAGCCAATCAGCAGCAGGATCGCGGTCGTGATGCCATTGCGAAACGAAGATCCTGCGCCGTCTTTGCAGCGATTGCGAGGCCTGCAAGAGGACCTGGCAAACACGGCTTGGGTCAAGCATTTCGATTTCTATGTCCTGAGTGACACTGACGACCCCAGCATAGCACTACGTGAAGAAGCCGGGGTTGCGCAGTGGCGCCGCTGCTATCCGGATGTTTCGATACAGTACCATCGTCGCAACTGTAACGCAGGGTACAAGGCTGGCAACATTGCAGAGTTTCTTGACCGAAGTGGCGCAGACTATGACTTTTTCCTGCCGCTTGACGCAGACAGTATGATGGGCACGGACGCTGTTCTGCGTCTTGTGCGGGTCATGCAGGTGTCTCCCGAGATCGGTATGTTACAGAGCCTTGTAACAGGGTTGCCGTCCAAGACTTTTTTCACGCGCGCGTTCCAGTTTGGTATGCGCCATGGCATGCGATCCTACACACTGGGGTCAGCATGGTGGCAAGCGGATTGCGGCCCAAATTGGGGACACAATGTTCTTATTCGCACTGCGCCTTTCCATCAGCATTGCATGTTGCCCAAACTTCCGGGAAAGGGAGCGCTTTCGGGTGATATCCTGAGCCACGATCAACTCGAAGCAGCGCTGATGCGGCGCGCGGGTTACGAAGTTCGTGTCTTGGCGGAAGAAAGCGAAAGCCATGAAGAGAACCCGCCCAGCTTGGCCGATTTCATTCGGCGTGAACTGCGTTGGTGCAATGGCAATATGCAATATCTACGTCTGCTTGGTCTTCCTGGCTTGGCGACGCTTAGCCGTGTACAGCTTTACCTTGCGATACAGATGTATGTCGCAGCGCCTGCCTGGATGTTGTTTGTGATCCTTGGAGCAAGCATGGCCGCCTTGCCCGAACAGTTCGTTGGTGCACCGCTTTGGCTTGGTGTGAGCCTCTTTGCCACCTTGCTTGTGCTCAATCTCATGCCCAAGCTTATGGGACTGGCTCAAATCCTTTCAGACAAAGAGCGCGCCGCGCCCTACGGTGGGCGCGGTTTGGTGTGCGCAAGTGGCATTGTTGAAATTCTTGTTTCAATGCTCATGGCGCCTATCGTTGCTTTTGGATTGAGCTTGTTTCTCGTTGGATTGGTTTTCAATCGGCGCGTTGGCTGGGACGCACAGCAGCGCCACCGCGACCGGCTTGAATGGAAAGAAGCTGCGCGCGTTTTATGGCCTCAAACACTGGCTGGTTTCGCTCTAACCGCATGGCTTGCTGTTTTGGTGCCTTGGGCCCTGATCTTTGGTGCGCCGATGCTAATAGCGCTTGGCTTTTCCATTCCCATTGCCGTGATTACGACATCGCCAAGCTTGAGCCGCTGGTCGGTGAAAAACGGAGTGTTCGACATTCCAGAGGATCGTTCGCCAAGCGTTGGACTCGAGATTCCTCCTAGAGCCGATATTGCATAAGCTTGCCACCGTACCTCAATGCGGCATTTTACAGTCAAGCATTACATCGGAACCTAGTGAATACGCTCGCATCTTCGGCCTTATAGCATTTGCCAGCATTTCGCTTGGGCTTGAAAGCGTAATACTCTGCGGACCGTCTCCAATGAGCAGTGGTGCTATTCCCACATGAAGGCGGTTCAAAAGACCATTCTCCAAGAACTTTGCGATAGTGATACCGCCGCCTTCGACCAATAGCGTGGAAAGACCCTCGTCACGCAATGCTGTTATGATCTCCCGTGGGTCTATTGTGCCATTCTTGAGCTGTAACCGGATTACTGTAACACCAGCCGGTCTTGGTCTGTCCACGGACTGAATCACAATGCGTCGGGTTCCGTCGCGACGAAACAGGTGCACATCATCGGGTAACCGACCTCTTGGATCTATCACAATGCGAGCTGGGTTTTTTCCTTCGCACAGTCTTACGGTCAGACGGGGGCTATCGTGTAGCGCTGTACGCACACCGATGACGACACCATCCACAAGAGCACGCATCCGGTGCAAATGCTCGAGTCCATCTGGTCCGGATATGTCACGCGCATCACCTGTGACAGTCGCAATGCGACCGTCAAGAGACTGTCCTATTTGAGCCAGGGTGAAGGGTCCTCGGTCACGTCGTGCCAGCGGCGTGTAGAGATCAAGGGCTGCTCTTTCCCCGCTGCTCCAGTTGTCTTGGCAGGAACATGTCGTGTTGTTCCTTATATGCAGCAGATGGCTCCATATTTTGTCAGTCACTTGTACCAGCATTTCACTCTACTCTTAAGATATGTGTGTGGGCTTGGCCAACATGTCGACATGGCCAATGACACAGTCGGTGTCACTTAGATTGTCCTGCCGAGCGCGACACCAATCAGTTGCGTTTTTCACGCCTGCATCAGTGGCTGCCTGCGCAATTCCTTCAATCAACTCAAACAGCAGTTTTTCGTTGCCGGGACCGAGTTGCCACGGGCTGTCGGCGCAATTGACTTTGAACCCTGAGTGTTGGAAAATTTCAGCGGAGCGTTCTGCGGCGTCTGGACCGAGTGCAGGACCAAAACCCTTGTCGGTGCGTTGATGCGTGTTGAACGCTAACCTGATCTCTTCATCAAGCTGACCGACCGGCGTCCAGTTCATCGTCCCTTCATAGTTCAGCGACGCATAGAATGGCACGTCAAGCTTTGGAACCAGCGCATTCACCCAGGCCTCGGACACCAAATCCAACAAAGCTGAAGCTGTGACCAACGTAACGCCTTCAAGCGGAAGTGCTTCAATCTCGTTGAGATCCAACAAGTGGGTTTTGGCAGTCGATCCTATCTCTGCGGCTGCTCGATCCAAAAGTTCTGAATCGCTGTCGACCAATCGCCACTGTGCGTTGACCGGTAACACGTCGGAAAACGCGCGTGCAGTGGCGCCTGTTCCACAACCCAGATCAAGAATGACCGGGTTTTGTCCTGCCCATAGCGCTGCTTGGCGCAGTAATTTTTTGTCGCGCGCTGCATGGTCCGCAGGTTCGCGCAGAGCCAACCATTCGGCCGAGAAACTCATGCTTGGATGTCTCCCTCGTACCAAGCGCGCGCCACATGGCTCTCATGAAGCAAGACCCTCGCACGTTTGACCCGGCCTTGATCGGCCAGTTTGCCTGATCGTATCTGCTCAGCAATTTGCTCAAAAATATGGTGGCAAAGAAACTCAGTTGTTGTGAATTTTCCCTTGAACTGTGGATGTTCATCCAAATTCTTGTACCGCAGAGGTGCAAGCGTTTCTGCCAGAACTTCAGTCGCCAGGCCAATGTCTACAACCAGTCCGTGTTCGTCGATCTCTTTGGTGAAAAACGCGGCATCAACGGTAAATGTTGCGCCATGCATCCCTTGTGCCGGACCGAAGACCTCGGAAGGAAGTGAATGCGCAATCATGATATGGTCACGAACTTCAACAGCAAACATGTGTTTTCCCTATTTTGAAGTGTAGCGGACGCGATGACAAAGTGTGTCGGGATCAGACAGAACCGAACCGTAAACCTGTGGCAGCTCTTCAAACATAGTTTCCCCGGAGATCAGCACATTGAGGGCTGGATCACACAACAGCTCAAGAGCCTTGCCTATACGTCTTTTGTGGCTCCAGCGTGGACGGCGTTTGGGGGACACTTGTCCAACTTGCGAACTGATGAGGCTCACGCGACGGCTATGAAAAGCACCACCTAGAGGTGCAGCGATGGTGCCCGCGCCGTACCAGCTTGCCTCGATCACCTGAGCCTCGTTTCCAGCGCAATCAATTGCGGTTTGCAATCCCGCAGCAGATCCGGACAGATGTATGACAATATCGCATAATTGCGGAGCTGTGTCCGGCATCGTAAATTCGCAACCCAAACATGATGCGACGGTCGAACGATCTGGATTGATATCTGCCAGCGTGACCTCTGTCCCGGGTATCCTTGCCGCAAGATACCCCGCCAGCGCGCCAACAACACCTGTTCCGATGACCAAGATTTTGTCCCCGGGTCCGGCGTTGGCATCCCAAAGAATGTTGAGCGCCGTTTCCATATTTGCGGCCAATACTGCTCGCTCGGGCGGCAACGCTTCGGGGAGTGGATGGAGCATGGTGTCAGGCAGGCGAAACTCTGTTTGATGGGGGTGCAGGGCAAAAACGTTTTGGTCCCTCAATTCACCTTCCAAAACACGCCCCACAACACTGTAACCGTATTTGACAGGATGAGGGAATTCACCCTCTTGCGCTGGGCCACGCATTCGCGAAAACTCAGTTTCGGGCACGTTTCCCTCAAAAACCTTTCGTTCCGTCCCGCGGCTGATGCCCGAGTAGAGCGTGTCGACCAACACGCCTTCTCCAAGCGCGGCAGGACGGATATCTGCTTGCGCCGAACCGACACACCAAAGAGCCCTTGCTGACATGTCAGGTCGTTGTCTCAGTTGGCATTTTCAGGCGTGCCGGAGAACAAAAATGCATCATGGATTTCCTTATTTGTATCTAAACTTAGTACGGAAAGGCTCGCGTCAAACACCTTGTGATGCGTAGCGCAAAGAGGCAGAAAAGGCGGGAAAGAGTTCGGGCACTGCAGTGACAATCGTGCCGCTCTCTTCCGGGCGTTCATCTTGTCGCCAACCCTCTACATGCGCGCCTGCCTCGCGCAACAGAACAAGCCCGGCCGCAATGTCCCAAAGTTGAAGCCGTCTTTCCCAAAAACCGTCAAGACGCCCGGTTGCGACATAGCATAAATCCAGCGATGCAGCGCCCATGCGCCGCAAACCCGCGCAATGTGGCATAAGTCTCGCTATATCAGATGCGTGATCTTCGATATGCGTCATTGCGCCGAATGGCACGCCCGTGCCAAACAGAGCGTGAGACATGTCTCGGGTTTGAGCGACTGAAACCGGCTCATTGTTGAGCCATGCGCCTTTGCCAATTTGTGCGGAGAAAGTTTCCTGACGAATGGGGTCGTGTACCACACCCAGGGTGAGTTCGCCTGCGTCCTCAAGCGCAATCGAAATTGCCCAATGGTCAAGACCACGCAAAAAATTCGTTGTACCATCCAAAGGATCAACAATCCATCGGCGCGGACCGGCCTCACGCGTGCCGGTTTCTTCTCCCATCCAGCCATCCTCTGGAAAAGCACTTAGAAGCCGCTGACGCAAGTAACGCTCCGAGGCGCAGTCTGCTTGGGAAACAAATTCACCAGCTGCTTTGCACAAAACCGAAAGCTTTTTGCGCTCGTGCCAATACTCAATCAGGATTTTCCCTGCTTCTTGCGCGACTTCTTTTGCAAACGAAATGTCATCACCCGTCATCGCACCAGCCCTTTAATGCTGACGTCAGAGTGACTTGCCGCAGCACAGTGTCGACAAGTTTGACGGTGCCAGCCCAAGTCGGTAGTGCCGCTCCGGCCTGCGCTGATGCCGACGCCATTTGAGCCCGGTATCTGTCATCGCTCAGTGTTTGGGCCAGCGCGTCAGCAAAGGATGATGGGTCTTCTGGCGGAACAATAATACCTGCATTCGTCGCCACCGTGTCTGAAACTGCACCAGCTTTGCATGTCACAATCGGCAGACCGTGGAACATAGCTTCGTCGAACACCAGCCCGTAACCTTCATACCGCGTCGCAAGCGCAAAAACACTGGATTGGGCATAGAGCTTCGACAGATCTTTGTCTGAGACACGACCTGCGAGTGTCACACGCTCGTCCAAACCCAACTCTGTCACCAAGTGCGCAAGCTCCGTGGCGTGGTTGGCGTCTATTGCCTCTCCCGCAATTACCGCTTTCCACGAGAGTGGTGTAATGCGTGCGAGCGCTTGGATGAGTATGTCATGGCCTTTGCGCGGTACCTGAATGCCCACGGATAAAATCAGAGGCGGATCAACTTTGGCGGCTGGCCACCTGCTGTGGTCTGTTCCTGGTTTTGCGATGGTTATCCGCGCTGCGTCGACTTCATAGTCTGACACCAAGACTTTAGCTATATGTGGACTGGGAACGAGAACATGTGAAACTTGCCTGAGATTTCGGCGCTCTGATTTCAAAAATCGTGTTTGCTCTGCGCTAGAATGCCCGGTTTCCAAGGCCAAAGGATGATGGATCAGTGCAACTATGGGGGACCGGATTGAACGCATCACCTCAGGGTCAAATGCACCAAGTGCAAGACCATCAACAATGATCGGCTGATCGCCCGCCGTTGCAAGCTGGCGTGCCGCGTCGGACAAATCATCACGCGTCGGGTTTGGGAAGGACCCTCCGAGCTGAAGAAGCGTGATGCTCCATCCCGAGTTACGCAGTCCGCAGATGAGTTTGCGGTCATACTTGTAGCCGCCTGTGAGTGCAGAGACATCACCAGGGATGGCAAAAGCTGCTTTGCGCATAGGTCTTGAAGAGGGTTTAGCGACGTTATGAGTCATCCAGTTGTTTGGCGCTCTTTTGCTTTTGTGTGACACTGAACCCTACTTGGATTGTAGGACATGAGCTTGCATCCTTTGGACTATCGGCAACACAGAAAAGGCTATGCGCATGACAACCAATAGCGTTTGGTAGCGCGGAAGTATAATAAGGAGGATGCGTTTCGACGTGTCCTCGCTAAGATTTGAAGTTCGCTCAAAGAGCAAAAGTATACACTGAGTTTGACGGTCGTGCGTTGTGGTCCGGGGACGATGTTTCACCAGGCTGGTCGACAATCCTGAAAAAGGTATAACTTGAGGAGTTCACATGAGAAATTTCACTGCTTTCGCCGTAGCCGCCGCGCTCGCGACATCTGCACAAGCCGACATGGCGCGTTATGAGCTTGATCCGACCCACACCGCGATCTACTTCAAAGTTGATCACATTGGATACGCCAAGACGCTTGGAGTATTCACTGGCCTCAGCGGCAGCTTCTCGTACGATGACGAAACGCAAGAGCTGAAAGATGTGAACGTGACAATTCTCGCTGACAGCGTCAACACCTTCAACGAGGCGCGAGACGGGCATGTGCGCAACAAGGACTTTCTACATGTGAGCGAGCACCCCGAGATCACATTCGTTGCCTCTGGTGGTACACCAACTTCGGACACGAACGGAACCGTAACAGGGGACCTTACCATCTTGGGGCAAACTCAGCCTGTCACGTTAACCGTCCAACTCAACAAAGTTGGGGAATACCCGTTTGGTCATAAACGCGAAGTTCTGGGGCTTTCAATGAACACGTCAATCAAGCGCAGCGATTTTGGCATGACCTATGCGGTTGATAACGGGCTGGTTGGTGACGAGGTCGCGATCAATATCGAAACCGAAGCCATGAAGATGGAGTAAATCGCAAAACCTCGTCAGCCAGCGATCAGCTGACATCCCGAACGGCGCGGCAAAACCCGGATGGTGTTCATCGCACGATTGGCGATTTGGAACTCGGTTCATTTTTTCGAGGAATGTGTGGTTGTAGCGGCAGGTGCCGGTGCTGCCTAGGCGAAGACCGTACGCCGGAGCCAAGGCACATTGTGGTGACACAGAAGTTGACTGCCGTGCGGCGGCTGAAGCTGGAGTAGAGTTCTTGGCCGTATCATGTGGTCAAGGATCTGACCGCATTTTCAGGAACGCCACCAAGGCTATGTGTTGTTTGCCCTCTTTGCTGGATGTCACCATGTTGGAAAGACGCAAGACTATTGACTAGTGTTCACCCTGTTTGAGCCCCCTGTTTCAAGCTCTACCAGGCGCCTTTTTGCACCTTCAAACACCAGTTTTTGATCAGAAGTTTTGTGTTTTACAGGCGTCCATCTCTATTCTCTTTCCCTCAACCCAAACTGCCTTCACGGCCCGGTCATCTCCCATCATGATCGTTGGGAATACCGCTTCCCAGATATCTTCTGCTCGGGCACTCCTTTGGGAAATCCCTGGCGTTGAGTCGAGGTCAATGGCCACCAGATCGGCCTCCATCCCCGGCGCGATAGTGCCGATCTTGTCGCTCATATGCAGCGCCCGCGAAGATCCCGCAGTGGCCAGCCACCAGAGTTGGGCAGGATGGACTGCGGCGCCGGAAAGCTGGGCAATCTCGTAGGCGGCGGCCATGGTGCGCAGCATGGAAAAGGATGACCCGCCGCCAGTGTCCGTGGCCAGCCCGACGGAAATGCCGTCCGCCACTCTCGCCGCGAGGTCAAAGAGACCAGAGCCGATGAATGTGTTGGAGGTCGGGCAGTGGATAACGGACGCTCCGACCTCGGCCAGACGCGCCCGCTCGCGCGGCTCCAGGTGAATGGCATGACCGTAGAGGCCACGCGCACCCAGAAGACCATGCGCCTCGTAGGTGTCCAGATAATCCCGGGCCTCTGGAAAAAGCGACACAACCTTTTGAATTTCTTCTGTTTGTTCCGATAGATGCGTTTGCATGAGACAATCCGGATGCTCGGCCCACAATGTCCCTATCGACTCTAGTTGTTCCGGGGTGGATGTGGGCGAAAAGCGGGGTGTGATGGCATAGCTCAGCCGATCTGTCCCATGCCAACGCTCAATCAGCGCTTTGCTGTCGTCGTAAGCCGATTGCGCGGTGTCACACAGCTCTGTAGGCGCGCCGCGATCCATGCAGGTTTTGCCCGCCACGGCTCGTAGTCCACGCATCTGCGCCTCGGCAAAGAACGCCTCCAAACTGGCCGAGTGGCTGGTGCAAAAGCTCGCCACAGTGGTTGTTCCATTGGCCAGTGTCAGGTCAAAATACCGTGCCGCAATCTGACGCGCATAGTCCGGATCGTGGAACTTCATCTCTTCGGGAAAAGTGTACTGCTCCAGCCAATCCAAAAGCCGCTTGCCCCAGGATGCGATGATTGCCGTCTGTGGATAATGCACATGCGCGTCGACAAATCCCGGCGAGATGAGATGTTTGTCAAATCGGTGGATTTCGGCCTCTGGCGCGGCCTGACGTAAGCTGTCCAGCGTCCCAACATCCGCCACAGACCCATCGCGCACAAGCGCCGCCTCTTCGATCCGAGCTGACTCTGCCGCAGGCACCTCAAACGGTGAGGCGATAAAGCACAGCACATGTCCGGTGATGATTTGTGCGCCCGCCATGACGTCCCTTTGCTGCACTTAGCCCCGGACACAGGATACGCACAGCCGCATGTGCCGTAAATGCACGACTTGGCGTTGTTTTTCGCGCCCTCATTCCGTAAAGCTTGCGGCAGAGGGAGAGGGCGCGCATGGCCGAAGAGCTGCAGGATATCGAAGAGACGGCCGAGCGCGACGACGATGCCTATGTGCTGGATCGTCAGGCCGTGGCGCGCATCATCTATGCGGTGGACATTGGCGATCAGGCCATGCTCTGGGCTGAGTTGGAGCCGCTGCACCCCGCTGACATCGCCGACCTTCTGGAGCAGATCAACGCCTTTGACCGCCGCCGCTTGATCGAGCTTTACGGGCACGAGTTTGACGGCGACGTCCTCACCGAGCTTGACGAGAGCATCCGTGAAGAAGTGATTTCGATCCTGCGTCCCGAGGTTCTGGCCGAGGCGGTGCGGGAACTGGAATCTGATGACGTTGTGGACCTCGTGGAAGACCTCGAAGAGGGGCAGGCCGCGGCCATTCTGGACGTGCTCGAAGACAGCGACCGGACGCTGGTTGAACAATCTCTCACCTATCCCGAGTATTCTGCAGGGCGCTTGATGCAGCGCGAAGTTGTCATGGCGCCAGAGCACTGGAATGTCGGAGAAGCCATTGATTTCATTCGGAACCAGGAAGAGCTGCCGGATCAGTTCTACCACGTCACACTGGTCGACCCGCGCCTGAAACCCGTCGGCAATGTGACCTTGGGCAAGCTCATGTCGTCACGTCGCGAAGTCATGCTCAGCTCTATCGTCGAAGACACCTTTCACACGATCCCCGTGGCGCAGGATGAGGGCGACGTGGCTTATGCGTTCAACCAGTACCACCTGATTTCCGCCCCCGTGGTTGATGAGGATGAGCGGCTGGTCGGCGTGATCACCATCGATGACGCCATGGCCGTGCTGGATGATGAGCACGAAGAAGACATCTTGCGTCTGGCCGGTGTGAGCGAAGAGGGCTCGCTAAGTGACCGGGTCATCGACACGACGAAACGGCGGTTTCCATGGTTGGCAGTAAATCTTGTCACGGCCATCTTTGCGTCTCTGGTCATTGCCCAGTTCGAAGCGGCCATTGCGCAGATCGTGGCGTTGGCCGTTCTGATGCCCATCGTGGCCTCGATGGGCGGCAATGCCGGCACCCAAAGTCTGACGGTTGCGGTGCGCGCCATCGCCACCAAGGACCTCACCGGGTCAAACGTCTGGCGCTTTATCCGGAGAGAGGTGCTGGTGGGGCTGGTCAATGGCGTGATCTTTGCAGTGGTGATGGGGATCGTTGGCGTTTTGTGGTTCGGCGGACCGGAGCTTGGATATGTCATTGGAGCCGCCATGGTGATCAACATGGTCATGGCCGGGCTTGCAGGTACAGTCATCCCGGTCATGCTCGAACGTATCGGCATTGACCCCGCACTTGCGTCAGGGGCTTTTGTGACCACGGTCACGGATGTCGTTGGTTTCTTTGCCTTTCTCGGGCTGGCCGCTATGGTGCTGTTATGAGTGATCTTACGGCGATCAAGGCCGAGGCCCGCAAGGCGGCCTTTGCCCGGCGTAAGACGGCACATGAGGCCGCACCGCCTGGTGCGGCGGGGCTGTTGTCGCAGGTTTTGGCCGGATATCGTGGCGTGCCACTGGCGGGTTACATGCCCATTCGCACAGAGATAGACCCGTTGCCCGCCATGGCCGAGGCGGCGGCACATGGCCCTGTAGGCGTGCCTGTGATCAAGGTCGAGGGCGAGCCGCTTGATTTCTCCAGGTGGGAGCCGGGATGTGCGTTGAAAGACGGGCCATTTGGCGCGCAAATCCCGGAAGTGGATGACTTCTTTGAGCCGGAAATCCTGATCGTGCCACTCGTGGCCTTTGACCGACAAGGCGGGCGGTTGGGCTATGGCGGCGGGTTTTACGACCGTACGCTGGAGCGGCTGCGCGCCAGACGTGGCACCTTGGCGATTGGATTTGCCTATGGCGCGCAGGAGGCAGAAAACCTGCCGCTGGAACCCACGGACCAGCCCCTCAACATGGTGGTCACAGAAGCAGAGGTGATCGAATTTGGCCAATCATGACTACACCGCACGCGTGAGATGGACCGGCAATCGCGGGCAGGGCACTGCCAGCTATCGGGCCTATGACCGCACCTGGAACATCGAGACCCCGAACAAGCCGGTGGTGCAGTGTTCCAACGACCCGCTTTTGGGTGGCGATCCAACGCTGCACAACCCCGAAGATTTGCTGATTGCCTCGCTCAGTGCCTGTCACATGCTGTGGTATCTGCACCTGGCCAGCGATGCGGGCATTGCCGTGCAGGGCTATGTTGATGACCCTGTGGCCGTGGGGGAAAGCCTGCCCTCTGGCGCGGGGCGGTTTCTCAGTGCCACATTGCGCCCGGTGATCACAGTGCCAGACGGCACGGACCTAGCCAAGGCGGATGCCATCCACCATGAAATCCACAAAACCTGCTTCATTGCGCGCTCGGTGAACTTTCCCGTGACCTATGAGGCGCGCTATGAGGTCGGGTGAAGCGGTTATGAACCTTGGCCTGTCTGGGATTGGTTTTCGAGTAGATTTGATTACTGGACGTCGGGCTCGGAGCTGCTGCGGCTGACTACAACCAACCCGATCCAGCACAAGTTGTACAGCGGACCGTCTTTCTGCCGTAGCACCCCTCGCACTGAATGAAGACAGCGCGCCCATTAAGGTCGCGACCTTTCAGGACTTCTCCCTTGCCCGAGCAGATACGACAATGCATCAAGCTCGATCCATGACAGATGTGGCACCGTCGGCGTACCTCGGGTTCCTCTGTCTTCGGTTTCAGGTGTGGACCTGTGTGATGATCCCAGTAATTTCCAGACATACTTCTCCAAGTGAACAAGGAAGTGGGCATCGCGAGGGCAAACCCAAGGCATCTTCACGGCGCAGTATGAAAATTGCGCACAGTGGCAAAGGCCGCTCAGAGCTCAAAGCGGACGTAGCTTGTGGCTTTAATGCCTACAGAAAACTGACGCATCGCCAAATGGCTTGTTCGAGAACCAGTTTTGACACACAATGAGGTTCAAACTCGCCAAAGAGCGGGCACGAGGCGGAACGAGCAGGTGAATGCCGACAATAGTTGTCACGCAGGACGGGCAGACCGTCCAAGTGTCTAACGGCGACAGAGTTGTTATCGACATCCCTGGTGGCGGAAGCGTGACCATTGTCGCGGCCAACAGCAATGTGCGCAATTTTCAGATTGAATACGGGGGCGATGACACTGTTGCGGATCAAGCCATTGTTGACCTAGACAGCTTTACTAGAGATGACCTGAACATCCAGCTCCGTGGCTATGACCCCCAAGACAATTTGTCGTTGGAAGGTGCCGAGAACGTTCAAATTGGTGAGCCCAGCCTGAACGAAATTAGCTTTGAGTATGGTGACGGACTTTCTGGTGGCGTTCGGATACTTGATCCCGGTGAACGCGACCTGACGGCCGACCCACCACCGATTACCATCTGTTTTGCCGACGGAACCATTATTGACACGGAGCTTGGCCCCCGACCAATCGAAAGTTTGCAGGTTGGCGACAATGTTCGCACCGTCGATAACGGCTTGCGCCCTGTCAAATGGATCGGAAAGCGAAAGCTGAGTCAAAATGACCTGATCCAGAATCCAAACCTCTACCCCATAAGACTCCGAGCGGGAGCGTTCCAGAACGGACTTCCCTGGTCTGATTTGATTGTGTCACCGCAGCACCGTATTCGCCTTCGCGATTGGCGTGCGGAAATGCTTTACGGTAAAAACGACGTTCTTGTTCCAGCGAAAGCGTTTGTCGGGCAGCCCGGTGTCGATGTGTTGGATACGTGGACAGGAACTTACTTTCATTTGCTTTTTGACCAGCACGAAATGATTTGGTCGAACGGATTGCCGACTGAAAGTTTGCACCCAGGCGAGATTGCATTGTCCGCTATTGCCCAAATGGATGAGGGCTTCGAACCAAGTAAAGATATGAGTGATTCAGTCGCATGTTTGACGTCGCGCCCAGTCCTAAAGGTCAGGGAAGCACGAATGCTTTTGAATTATGCCGCCTGAATGAAGAAGGCAGATAACCATATTTTATTGGTTTAACCGCTGACAAAAGTCAGAATACTGCCATTTTATCGACCTATTGCGCAGCAAAATCCCCAAGCGTCGCCTTGTAGTGGATTGCCCAAAGTGCCCGATTTTTTGAATGGACTGTTTTTTAGCGAGATTCTCGCTGACAACGCTGGCGGCGGTGCTGTCAACGTGAATGGGCAGGGCGGTGCCAACAAACAAGATGAGTATGTGGAGTTCCAGAACAATTCAAACACCACAATTGATTTGGATGGCTATCAAATTTGGTCAGATCAAAATGGACTGCTTCACACTTTTGGGTCGGGAGACCAAATCGCGCCTGGTGACACGGCGACTGTGGTCGGGACCTACAATAATCCGCCCGCTGGGTTCTACGGCGCCAATGGAAACAACAACTCTGCGAGTTCAAACGGCGGGTTTCTCGAAGACGGGGAAGGCAACAAGTTTGACACCATTTACCTTGTTGCGCCTGATGGAAACTACATTCAACTGTCCTATGGAAGCCCTGCGCAAGATCCGGGCGGATTGCCAGCGGGTTTTCCAAGCGGTGGAACGCTACAGGGTGCAGGAGAAACGCTTAACACTAGCGCACCGAATGCGACCTCTGTCTTGCGAGATGCCGATGGGAACTTGCAAGAAGGAACGCCGACACCCGGAACGCCGGGACCTGTTTGCTTTACCTCTGGTACCCGCATAGCTTCTGACATCGGTGACATTGCGGTGGAAAACCTGGAGCCGGGCGCGCGTGTCCTGAGCAAAGACCGTGGCTACGTCACTCTGCGCGCCGTTAGAAAAGCGCCCATCGCCCGAACGATTTTGCGTTGGAATCCAGATGTCAGGTGCATCTTGGTTCCGGCGAATGTGCTGGGAAATTCCGCACCAATACGACTTTCGCCGTCACATAGGGTTTTGGTGTGTGGCACCAGGGTGGAGTTGCTTTTTGGCACATTTGAGGTCTTGGTCTCGGCCAAACATCTGGTTGGCTTCTCAGGCATTGACGTGGATAAATCGGATAACCCCGTCACCTATTTTCATCTCTTGTTCGACACCCATGAAGTTATCAAATCAAACGGCTGCTGGACGGAAAGCTTGTTCTTGGGTGAAACCGCCCACAAAGCGATACTAGCCGCAACCGGCTGGCAAACTGAGACCGGTTTAAAACTCGGTCAGATGAAACATTGCGATACCGCTCGGCCGGTTCTTAAAAAGTACGAAGCTGAGGTGCTCGTCGACGCGTTAGGAGAGATCCAATGCAGCGCTTTAGTTGCCGCCTAGCGAAGTCTATCAAACCACGGCAACCAGGTCTTTAGAAGGTCAAATGTCCGCTTCGTCCGCACAGCCGACGTTCTCCAACTTTTGATCACAAAACGCACCCAGTGTTTTGGACCCCACGTTAACCCATCGGCCACGATTTTAGATCACATGTAGCGCACCGACGGAACACCGACACGATACCGACGTGATACCGACGTCCAAATCCCTGAAAACAGAGACGTTAATCTATTGGAGCCAACTCCTGAAGGTCGGCTCTGCTTTCAAACCCGCTCTTGCCCTTTTTCGCCCTCCGCTCTACCACCGCTGAATGAGAATTCTGTACCTTGGTGACATTGTGGGCCGCGCCGGGCGGCAGGCTGTGGCAGACCGGCTGCCGCAGTTGCGCAGCGATTGGAAACTCGATTTCGTGGTGGTCAATGGTGAGAACGCCACGGGCGGTATCGGCCTCAGCGGGGCACATGCCAAGGCGCTGCTGGATGCTGGTGTGGATTGCCTGACACTGGGCGATCATGCCTTTGACCAGAAGGATATGCTGCAGTTTATTGAGGGTGAACCACGCATCATCCGACCGCTCAATTTTGCCAAGGATGCGCCGGGGCGGGGGCATCGGATATTTTCAGACTTGCGAGGGCGAAAAATCCTTGTGGCCCAAGTGCTTGGACAAGTGTTCATGAAGCGCGCCTTTGCCGATCCGTTCAGTACCGTGGACACGGTGATGAAAGCGCATGTTCCGGGGGGCGCGGTGCAGGCCAGCCTCATAGACATTCATTGTGAAGCCACAAGTGAGAAGATGGGTATGGGGCATTATTGCGACGGACGCGCCAGCATTGTTGTGGGCAGCCACACCCATGTGCCCACGGGCGATGCGCAAATCCTGCCAGGCGGTACGGCATTTCAAAGTGATGCAGGCATGTGCGGCGATTACCTCAGTGTGATTGGCATGGAAAAGGCCGAACCCATGCGTCGCTTTGTGACGGGTATGGGCAAGGAACGGTTCAAGCCTGCTATGGGAGACGTGACGCTCTGCGGTCTCTACGTGGAAACCGACGATGCCACAGGCAAAGCCACGCGCGTCGAGATGGTCCGACATGGTGGGCGATTGCCTCAGTCGGGACCATGAAACACACCGTTTGGCTCTATGCGGTGCTCTTCGCCATGGGGGCAGGGTGGGGGCTGACCATTCCGCTCACTAAGATTGCCGTCAGCACAGGGCACCAACCTTTTGGTTTGATTTTCTGGCAGCTGGTGGTGGTTGTTCTGATGCTTGGCAGCGTGACTTTGGTGCGGGGGCGCAAGCTGCAAATGAAGCGTCAGTATCTTCGTCTTTTCGTCATGGTTGCTCTATGCGGTGCTGTCTTGCCGGATATCTTTTTCTATCTTGCTGCGGCGCAACTTCCGGGTGGTGTGATGTCGATTGTCACGGCAACGGTGGCCATGTTTTCACTGCCCATTGCAATCGCGCTGGGCAACGAGAAATTTGAACCCCAAAGACTGCTTGGATTGGGGTTTGGCCTCGCTGGAATCATCCTATTGGTCGGGCCGGAGGCCAGCCTTCCCGCCAGCGCGAGTGCGGGGTTTGTGCTTTTGGCGCTATGCGCACCAATGCTCTATGCGACCGAAGGCAACCTGGTGGCCAAATGGGGCACGCAGGGGCTGGACCCGATGCAGGTGATTTTTGGGGCGTCACTTATTGGCATGGCGCTGACCTTTCCCATGGCTTTGGTGTCGGGGCAATGGATCAATCCACTGATAACGTTTGGAAAGCCTGAGATCGCGCTCATCGCCGCAGCCGCGCTGCACGCGCTTGTCTATGCCTGCTATGTCTGGATGGTCGGGCGTGCGGGGTCCGTTTTTGCGGCGCAAACCAGCTATGTGGTCACAGCCATGGGTGTTCTGTGGTCCATGGCCATCCTGAGCGAGAGCTATTCGGTTTGGGTCTGGCTCGCACTGGGCGTGATGCTATTGGGCATGTTCCTGGTCCAGCCACGTGCCGCTCGAGTGCTTGTGCCGGGCCGTGTGATCGAAGAAGATCAAACCTAGTTCAAAGGAGCCGTTCGCACGTGATTGCAACGCTTGATCTCAGCCAGACCACTCAGGCCATCATTGCGCTGAGCGTTGTGGCTTTGATGTTTTTCCTTTTTATTCGAGAGGTTTACCCCACTGAAGTGGTGGCTCTAGGAGGTGCGGCTTTACTGCTGGCAACGGGTGTACTGCCTTATGAGGCTGCGTTGAAGGTTTTGGCTAACCCGGCCCCATGGACCATTGCGGGCATGTTCATCATCATGGGTGCCTTGGTACGTACCGGTGCGCTTGATGCGTTCACCACTGTCGCCGACCGGCAAGCAAAGGTGAACCCGAAACTGGCCATCGGAATGCTGATGCTCTTTGTGGTGTTTGGCTCGGCCATTATGAACAACACCCCTGTCGTCGTGGTCATGATCCCGATTTTCGTGCAGTTGGCGCGATCACTCGGTGTCACAGCCTCCAAGATGCTGATCCCGTTGAGTTATGCTGCCATTTTGGGGGGCACCCTGACGCTGATTGGGACATCGACCAACCTGCTGGTCGATGGCGTGGCGCGCGCGCAGGGGATGGAGCCCTTCACGATCTTTGAGGTCACGCCCCTGGCCGTGTGCCTGGTCGCTTGGGGCGCGGTGTATCTTTATTTCATTGCGCCGCGGCTGTTGCCTGACCGGGAAAGCATGGCGGATATGCTCTCGGATCGCTCGAAGATGAAGTTTTTCACTGAGGCGGTGATCCCGCCAGAGAGCAACCTGATCGGCCGCGAAGTGACTGGTGTTCAACTTTTCAAACGCGACGGTGTGCGCCTGATTGATGTGATCCGGGGGGACCTGTCACTGCGGCGCAATTTGAAGGGCGTTGAGTTGCAGGTCGGTGACCGCGTGGTGCTGCGGACGCAAATGACCGAACTTCTGAGCCTGCAACGCAACAAGGAACTTAAGCGTGTGGATCAGGTTTCTGCGGTGGAAACGACCACGGTTGAGGTGCTGATCACACCGGGATGTCGCATGGTTGGGCGCAGTCTTGGGTCTTTGCGCTTGAGACGCCGTTTTGGGGTCTACCCGCTTGCAGTGCACCGGAGAAACCAGAACATCGGGATGCAGCTGGACGAACTCATTGTGCGTGTGGGCGATACATTATTGCTAGAAGGGGCTCCGGAAGACATTAAGCGCTTAGCCAACGAGATGGATCTGGTGGATGTCAGCCAACCCTCGGCGCGGGCCTACAGGCGAGGCCATGCGCCGGTGGCCTTGGGTGCACTCGCGAGCATCGTGATCCTGGCGGCCCTAGGCGTGGCACCCATTCTGGCCCTGACAATCGTGGCCTTGGCCGTGGTACTGCTGGCGCGTTGCATTGATGCAGATGAAGCGTTTTCCTTTGTTGATGGGCGGCTTCTGGCGCTGATCTTTTCCATGCTGGCAGTGGGGGCGGCGCTGGAGGCGTCGGGTGCTGTCGCGCTGATTGTCGAGGCGATTGCGCCGGTTTTATCCATGCTGCCTGCGTTTTTGGTGATCTGGGCGATTTACCTCATCACCTCGGTGTTGACCGAACTGATCAGCAACAATGCCGTGGCCGTCGTGGTCACGCCAATTGCCATTGGCCTGGCCGAAGCGCTGGGCGTGGACGCGCGGCCTTTGGTGGTCGCGGTTATGGTCGCAGCCTCGGCCAGCTTTGCCACGCCCATCGGCTATCAGACCAACACGCTGGTTTATGGTCCCGGCGGGTATAAGTTCACAGACTTTATGAAGGTCGGTATTCCGCTTAACCTGAGCGTTGGAGTGTTGGCCAGCGCCCTTATTCCGTTTATCTGGCCGCTTTGAGGAGAGCAGTGGGAGATGGGTATTTTTGGAACAGTGAAGACTTGGGCTTTGTGCGGCATGTTTCTGGTCTTGGCGGCGTGTGGGGCGCGGGAAAGCGAACCTGAGGCGCCTCCAGAACCGCCGCTTTATCCAAATGAAACGCCGGAGATACGGGCTTTGATTAATGAATATGCCGACTTTTATGAGGTGCCGCGTTCGCTTGTTCACCGGGTTGTACAGCGCGAAAGCGACTACCGCCCCAGAGCGCGCAATGGTCCTTATTGGGGCATGATGCAAATCCTGCCTGCGACAGCGCGTGGTATGGGGTTTCGGGGGGAGCCGAGTGATCTGCTTGATGCCGAAACCAACCTGAAATGGGCGGTGAAATACCTGCGTGGGGCATGGCTTGTCTCGGACGGGAGTGAACCAACGGCAGTACAGTGGTATGCGCGCGGGTATTATTATGAGGCGCGGGATCGGTGTCTTTTGGTTGAAACAGGTCTGCGAGAGCGGGAAGTGGCCAAGCATTGCCGCTGAGCGGTCAGTGACTTATAGAAAGCGCAAAGCAGGAACATCAGTGGAGGTCCACCATGGCCGGCCATTCAAAATGGGCGAATATTCAACACCGCAAAGGGCGTCAGGACAAAATCCGCGCCAAGCTTTTCTCGAAACTGTCGAAAGAGATTACCATCGCGGCCAAGATGGGTGATCCGGATCCGGAAAAGAACCCACGTTTGCGTCTTGCGGTGAAACAGGCCAAATCCCAGTCGATGCCCAATGACAATATCGACCGTGCGATCAAGAAGTCTGTTGCAGGTGAGGGTGAGGATTACGAAGAAATCCGTTACGAGGGCTATGGCCCCAATGGTGTGGCGGTGATCGTTGAGGCGATGACCGATAACCGCAATCGCACGGCCAGCACTGTGCGGTCGACCTTTACCAAGAATGGCGGGAATTTGGGTGAGACCGGCTCCGTCGGCTTCATGTTCGAGCGCAAGGGCGCGGTGAGCTATCCGACAGAGGTGGGTGATGCGGACACGGTGATGATGGCCGCGATTGAAGCCGGCGCCGAGGACGTAGAAAGCAGTGAAGACGGGCATATCATCTGGTGTGCCGATACCGACCTCAATGATGTTTCTAACGCGTTGGAGGCAGATTTGGGCGAAAGTGAAGAGACCAAACTGGTCTGGCGGCCCACGACGACCACGGAACTTGATCTCGAAGCGATGCAAAAGCTGATGAAGCTGATTGATGCCCTGGAAGATGATGATGATGTGCAGACTGTCACTACCAATTTTGAGGCCTCGGATGAGGTGATGGCACAGCTCGCCGCCGAATAAGCCAAACTGCAATAAATTGAGACGGACGTCGGTTTTTTGAACCGGCGTTTTCTTTGGGTCGTCTTTGTCGCATGCTGAGGCGGTTTAGGGGCTTGTGCTCTTGAAGGTCAGGCGACACACTGAAAGCCTCAAGGTGCTGCGCGGTTGCGCGGAGAATTGGGAAGCCGGTGCAAATCCGGCACTGCCCCCGCAACGGTAAGGATGGGGGATGAGGCATCAGGCCACTGGGGAATACCACCTCGGGAAGGCGTCGCATCCGCAACCCGCCAAGTCCGGAAACCAGCCTTGTAAAGACGTCAAACTGCGGAGGGCAGTGCGGGCGGATGAGACAGGGGCTCATATCGCTGCGCGCACTATTCTCCGCCCCAATTTCGGCCCGGGGTGTGGCCGGAGGAGTATCAAATATGACAGTGAACCGGATTGTAGACGGGTTAGAGCGTTGCGACGCCACAGGCTCAGAAGCCGCAGCTATGGCGCGCCTTGGGTTTTTGGAATGGGTTTTTGCGCATCCCGGTGATGTAACGCCCAAAGTTGTCGGCGCTGCTTTGCGAGATCCATCTGTGCAAAACCCAACAAGCGCCGCCGCGCGTGCCTTTGTTGAGGTGCTGCGTGAAGCGCGGGATGTGCCTATGGCACCGGCGGCGCGTCGAGGTCGGCAGGCACGCGTCCTGCATTGATCCTGTGCAGGAATGGGTTTTGATATCCCAATAAAAAACGGCGGCGTCTGGGAGGAGGAGCGACGCCGCCGTTTCTTCACGTCCGACTCCAGGGAGGAGGAGAGGAGCCGTTGTGTCTTTTCCGGCCCGAAGGCCGTTTCGTCTCAAACGTCATCCTGTTGAGCCAGGATTTGACGTTAATCCAGACGCCAGGGAGGAGGAGTAGGCGTCCGAATTCCCAAGAGTGCAGCCTGTGTTTGACTGCCCGCTTGACTATCAAGATAGTGTAATGCTGCGACTGCACAATAGTTTTTTGCTGCAATGCAGCTATGCGGAAAATGCATGAAAACAATGATTTAATTTTAGGCAATGTGGTGAAATTGATGCCATTGAGGAAACCAATCTTGCCGCGTGAGAATAAACTATCACTATATGCCAAGAAATGAGGCGGAGTTTGAACATGTCAGATGTGCTGAAACAGGTGCGTGCCCAGCTGGAACAGTTGGAGTTGCCCGATGGGGGCACGTTGATCAGCCGCGACATGGTGCGTGCGATGCGAATCGATGCAGGCCATTTGCGTTTTGTGATTGAGGCGCCATCGGCACAGGTCGCACAGCATATGGAGCCTTTGCGTGCCGCTGCGGAACGTGCGGCGCTGGCCGTAGAAGGTGTGGACGCAGCAACGGTGGCGCTCACGGCGCATGAAGGGGCCGCCGCAGCCCCAGCACCACAGCTCAAGATTGGCGGGCATCCCAAGGGTGGAGAACGGTCAATCCGTCCGGCGAGCGTGCGGTCCATTCTCGCCATCGCAAGCGGAAAGGGCGGCGTGGGCAAATCAACCGTATCCTCTAACCTGGCTGTGGCCCTGGCAAAGGCGGGTCAAAAGGTGGGTCTGCTTGACGCTGATATCCATGGCCCAAGCCAGCCTCGAATGATGGGAGTGAATTCACGCGCGGCCAGCCCTGATGGCAAGGTGATCACGCCGTTGCAGGCGCATGGCGTGAAAATGATGTCTATCGGGTCGATGATGGAGGCGGACAAGGCGGTGATTTGGCGTGGTCCGATGCTGATGGGGGCCTTGCAACAGATGATGAGTCAGGTGGAATGGGGCGATTTGGATGTTCTAATCGTCGATTTGCCGCCTGGAACCGGCGATGTGCAGCTTACTTTATGTCAACGTGCTGCACCCACCGGAGCGATTGTGGTGTCCACGCCTCAGGATGTTGCGCTCTTAGACGCACGCAAGGCCATAGATATGTTCCAGACGCTGAAGACGCCAATCCTTGGGCTAATAGAAAACATGTCGTTGTTTCATTGTCCCCATTGCGGCGAAGAAACTGAAATCTTTGGTCATGGCGGTGTTGCTGATGAAGCCGAGCGACTTGGCGTGCCGCTGCTCGCGGCTTTGCCAATAGATCTTGAGACACGGCTGAGCGGCGACGCGGGCCAGCCTGTGGCTCTGGGCGAGGGGGCGGTGGCTGAAGCCTATGCGCGGCTGGCGGATCGTCTCGTCGAAGGTGGCGTTGCGTAGCGCACAAACAAAGATATGGCACCGTGACGGTGCTGTGAGACCTCGTTAATCCCAAGCTTTTACTTCCCCTTGCCACACCGGAGTGGGTCACTCCCCCGGTCTCTGCGAACGGCAATTCTTATGACGCCCGGCCGATAAATCTGCTTTGGGCGCGAAAAGGGGAACTCATGAACAAAGCAATTACCGACGGTATCGTCTTTCATCCTCCCGGCTTTGCGAACGGGCTGGATGTGTGGTCAAGCGAAGATGGCACACCGGGCTCATCGACCTATGACAACGCGGCGAACGCGGCATTTGTGCCCGCCGACCAGGATTTCGGTGGAGCGCTGGAGTTGCAAAAGACGGACGCGGTTCAAAAGCTTCGGTATATGGGCGAAACCCCTTTGCTGCCCGGCGTTTATCTCCAAGTCAAAGTCCGGATCAAGGCGATCTCTGGCAACTTACCTTCCGTCCGCATTGCCGGTTGGGCAGGGGGCGCGGGCGGTGCGCATGTTGCAGGGCTGACGGAAACTGGCCCGTCCGTGGCGCTCACCAACTATGGCGCGGTCGTGGAACTCTCGGCGATTGTCGGCAGCGGTGCGCGCGGCGGGGTCGATATGCCCTGGGGCACCGAACCGCTTTATGGGCATTTCGGACTTGATCTCACGGGTGGCAATGGGGGCGTTGTCCGCATTGACGACATTGAAATCATGGATATTTCCAACGTCTTCCTGCGCGATATCCAATCCCGGATCGACGTGCGTGATTTTGGGGCAGTGGGTGACGGGAGCACAGATGACCAACCTGCGTTTGAAGCGGCAGATGCGGTGGCGGCAGGACGTGAGGTTCTGATCCCGGCGGGTACCTATTTCTTGGGGGACAGCGTCACGTTCCAGAGCCCTGTGCGTTTTGAAGGGCAGATCAGCATGGCAGATGACAAGATCCTGTCTCTGACCAAGAACTTCGATTTTCCAAGCTACGTGGATGCCTTTGGCGGAGACACCGAGCTTGCGTTCAAGAAAGCCTATCAAGCGCTTTTGAACAATCCGGGCCATGTTGAGCTTGACCTCAAGGGGCGCAAGGTGGCGCTACGCGCGCCGGTGGATATGCAGGCAGCGGTCTCGAACAAAACCTTCTACGCATCACGCCACGTGATCAAGAATGGTCAGTTTTCTGTCTTCCCTGGTGCCAACTGGGATACGGAGGTCGTCACCTCACAGGCTACGTATTCGGCGGGGAGTTCCAAGACACTCTCAGGTGTTGCGAACGTGGCCAACATTCTCGTGGGATCCCTGGTCGAAGGCATTGGTGTAGGACGCGAGGTTTATGTCCGTGACAAGAATGTCGGGGCGCAGACACTGACACTGAGCGAGCCGCTTTATGATGCCGAAGGCACACAGACTTTCACTTTCCGGCGCTTCAAATACATGTGGGATTTCAGCGGCTTTGATCAGATATCTAAGATGTCTGTCTCGAATATTGAATTCCAGTGCGGGGACGATTGCAGTGGTATCCTTCTGCCGCCAGCCGGGACGGCGAACCACTTCCGCGACTGCTTTTTCACCAACCCGCTCAATCGCGGCATCACCAGCCATGGGGAGGGCGATCAAGGTCTGTTGGTAGATCGGTGCAATTTCTCCACCAACGAAAGCTCAAAGCTTGTCACCGAGCGGCAGGCGATTGCGCTCAATTGCAACGCCAATGACGTGAAAATCCGCCATTGCCGCGCGTCGCATTTTCTGCATTTCGCAGTTCTGGCAGGCTCATCTAGCATCATCATCGGCAATCATATTTTCCAGGGTGACAGTGCTGATCCCGGTCCACGCAGCGCGGGTATCGTCCTTGCACGCACCAATAATCGTGGAACGATCACGGGCAACTACATCGACAGCTGTTCCATCGAATGGGGGAATGAGTATGACGCCACACCAGATTTCAGCTCAGAATTCTCTTTCAGCGCCCTGTCGATCACCAGCAATGTGTTTCTCAGCCAGAGCAGTGCGCCGTCTTTCAACTTTCTGATCGTCAAACCCTACGGGCCGGGGCATTTCATCAACGGTCTTACGGTGACGGGCAACACCGTGCGGCTTGTGGACGGTGTGATTGACCGGTTCGAGGGGATCGACACAAGCTTTGCGCCACTGAACTTTGACAAATTCCGCAACATTCATTTTGAAGACAATGGCTTCTTCAATGTGAACAACCATGTGGAAAACCCGCTTGTTCTGCGCCACACAGAGGCCAGCGTACAGGCCACCTGGGTGGTAGAACCACATCCCAATCTGCCCTTTGAAGCCTGGGCGCAAACGGTCGAATCTGTGACCCCGGAAGGGGCGGTGCGCGATACGGTGAACGCGGTCTACTACGGGCAGCCTTACTGCGAAACGGCACAAGGGGCCGGGAACGATCAGATCAACCTGCGATGGGAAAAGGCGGTAATGGGTACGGTCCTGATGCGGGTACGGATTGATGATCCAATCTGACACATGGCCTAAAACCGGAGCCAGAGCCCGAGCTTGATCCTGAAATCATCGCTGTTCAGAAGCCCGGCTGTGGCCCCAAGTTCTAGGTGGTGGCCGGGCTTTGTTTCGTAAACAAAAGAGGGTGCGATACGGGCGTAGGATTCTGAATCGCTGGGCACTCCGCTCTGCAACTGCAGGATCAGGATGCTGCGGCGGCCTGGTTTCAAACCAAAGGTGAAATCGGTCTCCAGCAGCCCGTTAGCCTGTTCGTAAATCAAGCCTCGCATGTCGACCGCGATCCAACCGGAGCGTTCTCCAAAGCTCAACCCTCGCCCCCAAGACAGGGCGGGCCGGAGTGCAAGGTTGCCATCGGCAAATCCTGCACCTATTTCGATCGCGGTGACCGCGGTTTTCGCGTTTGTTTTCAGAGGCCAACGCAGGAATGCAATCGCTTTGGTCAGGTCGGTTTGCCTCCCTCCACCATCAAAGCCGACGGTCAGGTTGTGGTTTAAGCCATGTTCGATAAATAGCGAAGCAGGGCTGTCTTCGGGTACGGAAGGATTGTGCTCAATCGAAAAGCTTAGAAAAGTTTCTCCTGTCGCACGCGGCCAAGCTCCCGCCCAAAGAACACCGGGCGTTATCAGCAAAAGAATTAACAGCAGCGCACGCGCATGGATCATAGACACCTCGCGCGGCCATACTGATGAAATGTAGTAAACCAGCCGTTAACGGGACCGTGGTGGCCTTGGCCTAAAGCTTTCGCGACAAACCTGAGTTACAGAGTTTCGCGAAACGCTTTAGCTTGTGTCACTGTCCTTGACCGCGACAAGACCCAATAGACGCGCGGCGGCAAGCGAAAGAATGCCGGACTCAAGACCCTGCGGTTTTTGATACGCGCGCACCGCCGCGCGCGTTCGGGCGTCCATTACGGATGTGATTGGCCCGCGGTAAACCCCACGTGCTTTGAGCGCGCGCTGGACAGATGCCGTGAATTCGGGTGTCAGATCAGAAGCACAGGGGGTCTCAAACCAGGTCTCTTTGCGGTCTTGTACAATCTGTTGACGCGTCTCTGTCTTGTAAATTGCGGGGCGCGCAACCGTGCCATCATCCAGAATTTCTGACGGTTGCAGCAGAATTTGCTGTGTTACAGTCTCGATCACCGCCGGTTTTATGGATTTGCCCCAGCAACTGCCGGGTCGCGCTCCGGGGGGCGCGGTTTCGAGCCGCTGCACCAGCTCAGGTTCCCCAACGCCAGCCACAGTCCCACCACATCCCGCAAGCGCAAGACCTGCCATGACAGCAAGAAGAAAGGATTTAGACATCTGCTCGAGCCTTTTTAGGCGTTTGTTGTAGGCATCTTACCCGGTTTTAACGCGCGGGGAAAGATCACTCTCGGTGTCCAAGAGCTTGTCAAGCAGAGGCGAGATATCTTCGATCTCTTCGGCCAGCACATGTACCACACCGGATTGCCTCTGTACCCGCCCGGTGACACGCAACAAACGTCCTGCAATCACCGCCCGGCGAAAGCGCTCATAAAGCGCGCGCCAGACCACCACATTCACCACACCGGTTTCATCTTCAAGCGTCAGAAAGATCACGCCTTTGGCGGTGCCCGGTCGCTGGCGCAGGATCACAAGCCCCGCCACACAGACCCGTGCGCCATTGGCCGGCTCGGCCAAACGCGCCGCCACAAGCGCTGCAGGCGGGCGCGGCCAGGTATTGGGCGGTGGGGCAGGGGTTAGATGCATAAGAACAAATATAGAACGCATACGTTTTGTCGCAACTCTTTTTACATCCTGTCGCAATTGGGACTGGCAGGCGCGCTGCAGCGACGCTACTTAGCCCTGAATAACAGATGTGAAGGAAGCCCGGCATGGCAAAGATCACCTATATCGAACACAATGGCACCAAGCATGAAGTTGAGGTGGCCAACGGCCTGACCGTGATGGAAGGCGCGCGCGACAACAACATTCCCGGCATCGAGGCCGATTGCGGCGGCGCCTGTGCCTGTTCGACCTGCCATGTCTATGTCGATCCGGCTTGGATCGGGAAACTGCCCGCAAAGGAAGACATGGAAGAAGACATGCTCGATTTCGCCTATGAGCCGGATGTCGAACGCTCGCGACTGACCTGCCAGCTGAAGGTCACAGATGCGCTGGACGGGCTTGTCGTGCAGATGCCTGAAAAACAGATTTGATGCGCCTTGCGGTCGCATGGGTTGCGGCTGCGCTTTGCGCATACTCTGGCCCAGCGTGGGCCGCGCAACCATGGGAATATGAACCGCTGGAATGGGCGAAGTTTACTGAGCCTACAGCGCGGTATCCGCATGGTGTCCTTGGCGATTACATTGAATATGGCGCGCTGGTTCTGAAATATCTTCCGGGCCATACCAAATACACCATTCGCCTACCCCAAGACCGTGTTTTTGAAGATATCAAACCGCGCTTGGTGGATATTGATCAAGACAGCAAGCGCGAGGTCATGGTGGTCGAAAGCCATAAGACTAAAGGTGCAAGGCTTGCCCTCTACAACGGCGGTGGTCTGATCGCCGCCACCCCCTATATCGGCACGCGCTTTCGTTGGCTGGCGCCACTTGGCGCCGCTGATCTGGATGGCGATGGCCATATAGAAGTGGCTTATATCGACCGACCACATCTGGCCAAAACCCTGCGAGTCTGGCGTTTCCAAGACGGCGCCCTTATTGAGATTGCCACGCTGCCGGGCCTGACCAACCATAAAATCGGTTGGGATTTCATCCCCGGCGGTGTCCGCACCTGTGATGAGCAGCCTGAAATGATCCTTGCCAGTGCAAACTGGTCCCGCATCATGGCCGTATCACTGATCGACGGGACTCTGCACGCCAAGGATATCGGCCCCTACACCGATCCCGAAAGCCTCAACACAGCCCTCCGCTGTCCCTGATCTTTCTTTTTGCCAAAAGTATCCCGGGGAGCGCGAGGGGCTGGCCCCTCGTAAGATGGTGCAGCGCGAGGGGCTGGCCCCTCGTCCAAGTCCTTTGAGAAAAGACTTGGGCAAAAGCTTTCAAAAAGCTTTTGCGCTTAAAGCGCCCGCCATCCGATATCGCGCCGACAAAACCCCTCGGGCCAGTCGATCTGGTCTACCATCCTGTAGGCCCGATCTGCCGCCTCGCGCAAGGAACTGCCGCGTGCTGTGACGTTCAGAACCCGCCCGCCTGTGGCCACGATCTGCCCTTCTGTCTCATTGGTTCCCGCATGAAACACCATGTGAAAACTATCTTCGTTGCACGCTGTCAGCCCTCGTATCGCGCTGCCTTTCTCATAAGCGCCCGGATACCCCTTGGCCGCCATCACCACGGTGAGCGCGTGATCATCGGCCCAGTTTGCCTTTACCTGCGACAATCGCCCTTCCGCCGCCGCCTGCATCAGGTCAAGCGCCTGCGCGCCAAGCCGCATCATCAGGACCTGACATTCCGGGTCGCCAAACCGCACGTTGTATTCCACCAACCGTGGCTGGCCATCCTTGATCATCAGCCCGGCATAAAGCACCCCATGATAAGGCATGCCCCGTTCGGTCATGACGCGCAGGGTGGGGCGCACGATTTCATTCAGTGCTTTTTCTGCCACCGCGTCGGTCAAAACAGGGGCAGGAGAGTAGGCGCCCATGCCCCCGGTGTTTGGCCCTGTGTCGCCGTCGCCGACGCGCTTATGGTCCTGTGCTGTACCAATGGGAAGAGCATCATCGCCATCACAGAGCACGAAGAAAGACGCCTCTTCGCCCTGCATGAATTCTTCGATCACCACCTCGGCTCCGGCCCCGCCAAAGGCCCCGCCGAACATGTCGTCAATCGCTGCATGGGCCTCTTCAATTGTTTCGGCGATGATCACGCCCTTGCCCGCAGCCAGCCCGTCGGCCTTGACCACAATCGGCGCGCCCTGTGCGCTGACATAAGCCTTGGCCGCCGCGGCATTCGTGAAATGCCCATAAGCCGCCGTCGGCGCTTTGGCAGCATCACAAATCTCTTTGGTGAAACTCTTGGACGCCTCCAGCTGTGCCGCAGCTTTTGACGGGCCAAAGACCAATAAACCAGCCTCGCGCAGCCGATCCCCGACGCCTGCGGCCAGTGGCGCTTCTGGTCCCACGATGACAAACTCAATCGCCTCCGCTTCGCAAAAGTTCACGACAGCCGCGCCATCCTCGATGTCCAGTTTTGCGCATTCAGCGATCTGCGCGATCCCGGCATTTCCCGGCGCTACGATGAGTTTGTCGCATTTGGGGTTCTGCATCACGGCCCAGGCCAGAGCATGTTCACGACCGCCACCACCGAGAATGAGAATGTTCATGGCTTCCCCCGCTTCACCTTGGTTGCTGGGCGTTCTAAGGTGTGCCAAAGCCCAACACAAGGCATCCTCCATGTCCGACCTGATTGACGATCCATCCCCAGGAGAAAACGCACCGGAATTCTCGGTGTCTGACCTTTCTGGCGTGATCAAACGCGTGATTGAAGGCGAATTTTCCCACGTCCGCGTCAAAGGGGAAGTGGGACGTGTCAGCCGCCCGCGCTCAGGACATCTATACCTTGACCTGAAGGATGATCGCGCGGTTCTGGCCGGCGTGATCTGGAAGGGCGTGGCGGGCCGTCTGACTGTGCAGCCCGAAGAAGGCATGGAGGTCGTCGCCACGGGCCGTCTGACGACGTTCCCGGGCCAGTCGCGTTACCAAATTGTGATCGAAGACATCAAACCCGCAGGCGTCGGCGCCCTCATGGCCATGCTGGAAAAGCGCCGGACGATGTTGGCGGGCGAGGGCCTTTTCGCGCCTGAGCGCAAGAAACCACTGCCTTACCTGCCTGAGGTGATCGGTGTCGTCACATCGCCCTCGGGCGCAGTTATTCGCGACATTTTGCATCGGTTGAGGGATCGTTTTCCGCGCAAGGTGCTGATCTGGCCCGTGGCCGTGCAGGGCGAGAAATGCGCACCCGAAGTGACCCGGGCCATCGAAGGGTTCAACGCGATGACCCTCGGTGGGGCCTTGCCTCGGCCGGACCTCATCATCGTGGCGCGCGGCGGGGGAAGCATCGAGGATCTGTGGGGCTTCAACGAGGAAAGCGTGGTCCGTGCGGCGGCTGCCTCGGACATCCCTCTGATCTCTGCCGTGGGTCATGAAACCGACACCACGCTTATCGACTACGCCTCAGATCACCGCGCGCCGACCCCCACCGCTGCGGCCGAACTGGCCGTGCCGGTCCGTCTGGACCTTCTGGGCTGGCTGGACGCGCAAGGTGGGCGGTTGTTGCAGGCCCTGTCGGGGCAGGTCACGGCGCGGCGGCAACGCTTGACCGACCTTAGCCGCGCCTTGCCGCGCGCGGATGCGTTGGTGGAAGGTCCGCGCCAGCGGCTGGATGCGCTGTCAGAAAAGCTGCCCAACGCGCTGCGCGGTACGATTCAGATGCGCCGCGTGGCTCTTTCGGAAAAAGCGGGTGCTCTGCGCCCCGGGTTGCTGCGCGAACGGGTGCAAAACCGCCGGTCTTCGCTGACATCTTTGGCAGCACGGCTCAACACTAATGCTCTGCGTCGCGACATCACGCAGCGGCAGCGTGATTTTGACCGTCTGTCTTCACGCTTGTCAGATGCGGGCACACGGCAATTGCGCGATTGGCGCGAGGCACTGTCAGCACAGGACAGGCTGCGGGAAACGCTGGGCTACAAGGCCACTTTGAGGCGCGGATATGCGGTGGTGCGAGGCGATGGCGAGGTGGTCACCACCAAAGACGCTGCGGGGCAGGCCAAGGCATTGGAGATCGAATTCGCCGATGGGACACTGGCCTTGGATGGTGCGCCGGTCGCGCCCGCGCCAAAAAAATCCTCAAAACCGAAGACACCACCACCGGAACAAGGCAATTTGTTCTGAAGGATCTGGGTGCGGAATTTTCGAAAATTCCGATCTGGAAAATACGTATTTTCCAATCCGTTTTCTTGCAAGAAAACGCCTCGCTCAAACCCCGATCTCGGGGCCAAGGCACATCAGCGGCTCATCGCTTTGTGCCATCTCGTAAAGCTCGGTCTGGCCCGGCACATTCTCAAACAGCGCCCGCATCCCACCCGCGCCTTTCTCAAACCGCCAGCATTGCGGCTCATCGCGCTTGTGCTCGTAGACAAAGCAAATCTGTCCGGCCTCTTCGTACCATTCTCCCTCTTGGCACCGCCCATCGAGAAAGGACCAGCGTACCCGGCGGTTATCAAGGTATTCTTCGGCACCGTAAGGTGCGCCCTGGCTGCCGAAGGTAAAGGTTTTGCCACGCGTATAGGCGTCAAACTCACCCGCGCTCATTGCGCCTTGGCTTGCCGCCGGTATTGGCAGGCTGACGTACAGGAGTATCCACATCCACTTCATGATCCGAGTTTGGCAGAGGCGCGCCCGGGATGCCACCGGATTTCGCGGCTGCCAGCACTGCAGGCGAAATATCCGCCGCCGTCACATCAGGACGCGTGGTCCAAGGCCGTGCTCGCCATTGGCCACAACGGGGGTCCATGATTTTGCGCCATAGTCGCGGGAATAGTGCCAGCCCGGCCATCAGCGGCACTGGATAGGGCAGCATGGGCATGGTGCCCGGATCAAGTTGCAACTCAGGATACGTGCGCGCCGGGCTGACATGGTGGTCTGAGTGACGTGGCGCGTTGAGCATCAGGGAGGCCGAAAACCAGTGTGGCGCGTTCCAGGAATGCTGTGGCCCCACTGGTTCGGGCTCACCGTCGGGGAGAAGTTGCCGTTGCAGCCCGTAATGCTGCACATAATCCGACATCAGGATTTGAAGTTGTGCATAGAGGCTCAGAAAGAGCAGCATCACAAGGCCCGGCGCACCAGCAAACCACGCTGAAAGTACAGCAAGGCAAATGCTGCCAGAGACATAAAGCACATAAGGATGTGAGATGGTCACACGCCCACCGCGCAGGCGCGTTTCGGCGCTTAATCCCGCCAGAAAAGACTGCTGGCTTGCGCGCAAGGCATAGCGATAAAACCCCTCTCCGGGGCGAGGACTATTGGGATCATCGTTGCGCCCGACATGCACATGATGGACCCGCAAATGTGCACTGGCATGGTGGCCCACTAACAGCAAGGTGTAGATCAAACGCCCCAGATCATGCAGCCATCGTTTGTTGCGATGGATCAGCTCATGCGCTGCGGGATGCGAGATTTGGCCAAAAAACAAGCCCGCGCCGATGGCGATCAGGGCCTTTTGACCAAAAGACAGGGCAGGCGAGGGGGCAACGGCGACAATGCATAGCATCAGGATCACAATATGCAGAGTTGCAAGAGCGATCAACAGGGGATCGGTCGCAGGAAATTCTGAGCCGGGATCAATGTTGCCTGTGTCGGTTGGCAACAGTCGGTCCATCACAAAGATGAAGCCCGTGAGGTAAATCACTGCAATCCACGGCCAAATCCCACCCGATAGGGCGGCCACAATCAGACAGATTGCTGGAGCAAGAGTGACAATCGCGAACCGAAGCAAAGGGAAGTCCCCAACATGCTGAACCACAAAGCGCAGGCGTGCTGCGCCCGGCGAAGTTGAGCAAACAGGGCAGGCGGGAGTTTGCAATTTTTGCGGCCTTCTAGGGGCTTATTGTTTCCATTTCGTCAACGACGCCTGCAAACTTCTGTGATTGCCTTCTTTTCATCCGGGCGCAGGGGGGTTAACTGAATTGACGACAAACCCGGGTGGCGCATGGCATTTTTTCGCAAACTCAGAGACCGGCTTTTCAAATCCTCTTCCAAAATCGAAGAGGGGCTCGACGCCATTGTGGAAGAGGGTGGTGAAGCGGAAGAAATTGAGGTTGAGACACCGGTTGAGGCCGAAGTTGCAGCGCCCGAGCCGGAACCTGCAGTTAACCCTGAACCTGTTGCAGAAGCTGATCCTGAACCCGGGCCAGAAAGTGTCGAAACTTTAGATGGTCCGGAGCCGGGTGAAAAAGAAACAACGCTTGACGTCACCCCCGCCCCTGAACTTGCTTCAGAGCCAGAGCCAGAGCCAGAGCCAGAGCCAGAGCCAGAGCCAGAGCCAGAGCCAGAGCCAGAGCCAGAGCCAGAGCCAGAGCCAGAGCCAGAGCCAGAGCCAGAGCCAGAGCCAGAGCCAGAGCCAGAGCCAGAGCGCGCCAGCGTCCCGGCCCCCGAGCCGGGACCCCCGACGTGCAGGATCCCCCAGAGAACGCGGAGGTCCCGCAACAGGCTCAGGACGCCTCACCACGAGAGCCAGAGGTGCCCAAACCATCGCTTGGCACCGCAGCGGCATCCATGGCGGCATCCCTTGCGGCTGCAAAATCCGAACCCGAGCCCGAAGATCCCGCCAAAAAGCCGGGCCTGTTGGGTCGTCTGCTTGGGCGGACCGAGAAGAAAACCGTCGTGCGCCGGGTGCTCGATGACGACATGCTTGAACAGCTCGAAGAGCTGCTGATCACGGCGGATATGGGCGTGGACACGGCGCTGCGCGTGACGGCCAACATGGCCGAGGGCCGCATGGGCCGGAAGCTCTCAACCCAAGAAATCAAAGAGCTGCTCTCAACCGAGATTGCCCGCATCATGGAGCCGGTTGCGCGCCCCATGCCGCTTTACCCCAAACGCCCACAGGTGGTGTTAGTCGTAGGCGTCAACGGCTCTGGCAAGACCACGACGATTGGCAAACTCGCAAGCCAGTTCAAGGCGGCGGGAAAGACCGTGGTGATCGCCGCGGGCGACACGTTCCGTGCCGCCGCTGTTGAACAGTTGCAGATATGGGGCGACCGGGCAGGGGTACCAGTACTCACCGCACCCGAAGGCTCAGACCCGGCCAGCCTGGCCTTTGACGCTATGGATCAGGCGGAACGCGATGGTGCGGACCTGTTGATGATCGACACCGCCGGGCGGTTGCAAAATCGCACTGATCTGATGGAAGAGCTGGCCAAGATCGTGCGCGTCATTCGCAAGAAAGATGAAACTGCGCCGCACAACACGCTTTTGGTGCTGGATGCCACCACGGGTCAAAACGCGCTCAGTCAGGTTAAGACCTTTCAGGAGATGTCGGATGTCTCGGGCCTTGTCATGACCAAGCTTGATGGCACGGCGAAGGGCGGCGTTCTGGTGGCGCTCGCAGACAAGTTTGGCCTGCCTATTCATGCCATTGGTTTGGGCGAGCAGATTGATGATCTGGCCCCGTTTGACCCCGAAGACTTCGCAGATGCGTTGACAGGGCTGGAACGATGATCCGTGCGTTGATCCTGGCCACTCTTTTGGGAGCATCATCACTCGCGGCACAAGAGGCGCGGCCTCCTATGACATCTGATGCGTGTCTCACAGGGTGGCAGGGGTTCACCTTAATGACAAGTATGCCCGGACGGCTGCGTGCCATCCAACCCAGTGTCACGCCAACCGGATGGTGCCGCGTTGACAAAAGCAATGGCGATCTGCAGGACAATGATTTCGCTTCCGTCGAATGGCGAGCTTTGGGCGTGAAAGACGCCGTGGCTAGCCGCGGCTTTCCGCTTGATTTTGAAGCGGATTTCAAAGGCATAAGTCTTGTAAAAGGGTTCAAGATGGACCTCGGGCCTGGCAATGAAAACGCGATGGGTTCTCTTGAGGTCAAGGCGCAGCGTGCGCCGGACAGTTTCGATTTCGTTGTGGAAAAGCTGTTGTTCGATTTCGAAGATATCGGTGCTTTGGCAATAACCGCCAGCGGGGGCGGTATCGATCTGTCATCGTTAGAACGCATGCAATTGACCCTTGGCGGTATGCGGATCAAGTCACTGGGTCTTAGTCTGGATACCACCAGCGATTTGTCCCGGTCGCTTCGGCCTGTCATTGAGGAGGTCGCGTCGCTGCGCGACTGGGTGCAAATCCTGAAGCGAATGCCGCCGGAAATGTTTACAGATGGCAGTCAGGAAGCGCTGATGCGATTTATGCGCGCGATGCCTGCGGCACGCGGAACGCTCAAACTGCAGGTGCAGTCGGATAATGGCATTGGCATTCTACAGATTGTTGGGGCCACCATGACATTGGAAAAGAGCGGTGGGCGCGTTTGGGATATAGCCGCCGCCGTTGAACAGCTTGTGACTGGATCAACCATAGACGCCACATGGACGCCATAGCCACGCGCCCGGCCAGGTTATGAGTGATTGGCTCATCTCGATTGAAGGTACTGAGACGGGCCATCAGATGGCCCTCGCACTCGCCATTCTGGCCGCCTTTCTGCACTCCGTCTTCGGTGCGTTGCAGAAGGGCCGACATGATCCCTGGCTCACGCGTGGTGCAATTGACATCAGCTATGCCGCCATGGCCGCGCCTTTCGCCTTCTTCGTGGTCCCCTGGCCCGAGCCGCATATGTGGGTGATCTTTGCTGTCGCCTGGGCGATTCACACCGTTTACAAAGTGCTTCAGGCCATGGCTTACACACGAGGGGCTTATACAGTGGTTTACCCCGTGGTGCGCGGGACGGGGCCTCTTTTCACTGTGATTGGCGCTTACCTGCTCTTTGGTGAAACATTCTCATTTGTGCAGTGGCTTGGTGTGGGTGTGCTGCTCACAGGCATCTACGGCTTGGCGATCTACAACCTGCGCACACTCACGCTCAACCGCGACACGATGCCCGCCGCCCTCGGATTGGCGGTGATCACTGGCCTCTTCGTTGCACTTTACACAACATATGATGCCTATGGCATTCGCTCCACAGCCAATCCTTTCACCTTTCTGGCCTGGTTTTTCTTTTTCGACGGGCTGGTTTTCCCGGTTATCGCCTGGATCCGGCGCAGTCGTATGGCCACACCCCCTGATCTCGGCCCCTTGATGGCGCGCGGCGTCCTCGGAGGATTGACCGCGTTTATGTCCTTTGGCTCCATCATGCTGGCCACGCGGCTCGACAAGGTCGGCGAGGCCGCCGTATTGCGCGAAACCTCGACCGTGTTTGCCGCCTTCATCGGCTGGCTGGTGCTGAAAGAAACCGTCGGCCCGCGTCGGATTGCCCTCATGGCATTGATTGCAGCGGGGGCTGTGATAGTTGAGATGGGCGGATAAGGTGAAAGGTACGACATGAGCGACAAGACCGTCTCTCCGATGGTGAAGACCATTCTGGAGTTTGGCCCGATCCTGGGGTTTTTTGTGGCCTATCTCTGGCTCAAGGAAAGTACCTTTACCTTCGGTGGTACGGACTATGACGGGTTTGTCGTGGTCACAGCGGGGTTCATCCCGGTGTTCCTTGTCTGCATGGGAATCCTGTGGAAACTCACGGGGCATCTGTCCAAGATGCAGGCCGTCACCGCAGTGCTGTTGGTCGTCTTTGGGGGCTTAAGCGTCTGGTTCAATGATCCCCGCTTTTTCAAAATGAAACCGACAATCATATATCTAATTTTCGGAGGAGCCCTGGCTATTGGCCTGATGCGTAGGACCTCATATCTGCAATATGTGATGGAAGGGCTGATGCCGCTGACACAGGAAGGCTGGATGATCCTCACCCGGCGTCTGATGTATTTCTTCTTTGGCCTGGCTGCCCTTAACGAAATCGTCTGGCGCACCATGAGCGAGGAAAGCTGGGTCTATTTCAAAACCTTTGGCCTGACGGCGGCGATTTTTCTTTTTTTCATGGCGCAGGGCAAGGTCTTTTCCGAACACAGCAGTGACAGTTCTGAAGACGCGTAACCTTATGTAAATTTCACCGAATGCGCCCGTGATCGCCTCCGAATCGTCGCATTTGGGTGCCAAAACCACGTCCATGAAACGCCGCTGGTCTTCAAAAGTCTTGGACGCAGTGTCCTCGGTTCCTCCCATTCGGGTGGAATATCTGGTGCCGATCGTCGTCATGCTGATGCTTTGGATTGGATTGTCCAGTTTTGGATTGGCCAAGGAAAAAAGCTTTGTGATGGTGCTTGTGATGGGCCAGACCTACGCCATCTGGCGAAACCTCCCCACAGCTGCGGCACAACTTTCGCAACCTGGTCGAGATCGCACGCGGATGCTCTTGTGGCCAGTTGGTGCGATGCTCATGCTGGCCATAAGCCAGCTCATCATCAGCAGCCCAGTTTTCAGCCAACGCATCTTGTCGGCGGCCTGTGTCTTTGTGCTGGTGGTCATGATCCTGGGCATGCGTCGTGAAGACGAAGTGATGGAACGCGTGTCACCCAACTCGATGGTGCGCGGCAAGCTCATGGCCCGCGTCTCTCTTTTGCGGGTAAATGCGCTAGCGGCAGGGACAGTTCTCATTGTGAATGAACTATTGATCCAATCGGGCTCTCTGACTGTTTGGATGACCGGCATGGCGCTCTTTGCCATGGTTTTGCATGCGCTTTACTGGTTCATGGTGCTCATGGTGATGCCGGCTGAGGACACGCCCGCGTAAACCTGGTCCCAATCCTTCAAATTTTTGTCACACCCGAGCGTCAGAGTTGACGCGCTCTTCGGGCTTGGATAGATGAACACAGTGGCGATTTGTTACCGGATTGCGGGCCACGTTAAACATGCCGCTAAAGAGGCGAGAGGTGAAAGCTCCCTTTGGTTTGTCCGGTGGGGGCTTTTTTTGTCCCCGCAGATGCGTGAATTTTGGCCCGGAGGTCGAGGATGGACAAAAAATGGAATACGCGCACCAAACTGGTGCATGGCGGGACACGGCGCAGTCAGTATAACGAGGTGAGTGAGGCTATCTTTCTCACCCAAGGCTTTGTCTATGACAGCGCCGAGGCGGCAGAAGCGCGGTTTTTGCAAGCGGGCGAGGATGAGTTCATCTATGCGCGCTATGGCAATCCAACCGTGGCGATGTTCGAAAACCGCATTGCCGCTCTGGAAGGGGCCGAAGACGCCTTTGCCACGGCCAGCGGCATGGCGGCGGTTTCTGGCGCGTTGACGTCCATGCTCAAGGCTGGAGACCACGTTGTGTCGGCGCGTGCGCTCTTTGGCTCCTGCCTTTACGTGCTCGAAGAAATCCTGACGCGTTACGGCGTTGAGGTAACATTCGTCGATGGCACAGACCTCGACGCATGGAAATCAGCGATCCGAACTGAGACATCTGTTGTCTTTTTCGAAACCATTGCCAATCCAACATTAGAGGTGATCGACGTCGCAGCCGTCGCCGAGTTGGCCCATGCGGTTGGGGCCAAAGTTGTTGTCGACAACGTTTTCGCCACGCCGGTCTTCTCCAGGGCGATAGAGCAGGGCGCCGATGTCGTCGTTTATTCCGCCACCAAACATATCGACGGGCAGGGCCGGGCTTTGGGCGGCGTTATCCTTGGCACATCCGACTACATCCGCAAAACGGTCGAGCCATACATGAAACACACCGGCGGCTCGATGTCGCCCTTCACCGCCTGGGTGATGCTCAAAGGGTTGGAGACGATTGATTTGCGTGTGCGGGCGCAGGCAGAGGGCGCCGAGGCCATCTCAGACGCGCTGCAAGGGCACGATAAACTGTCCCGCGTTATCTATCCTGGCCATCCCACCCACGCGCAACACGATCTGGTTCAGCGTCAAATGGGCAAGGGCGGCACGGTGATCGCGTTGGACATCAAAGGCGGGCAGGCGGCGGCGTTCCGATTTCTCAACGCGCTTGAGATTGTGCTGATCTCCAACAACCTTGGTGACGCCAAATCCATCGCCACGCATCCCGCCACAACCACGCATCAGCGCCTGTCTGATGAGCAGAAAGAGGTCCTTGGCATCACGCCGGGTCTGATCCGGCTCAGCGTGGGTATCGAGGACAAGGATGACCTGATCTCAGATATTCTGGGCGCGCTTGAAGCTGTCTGACGCGGCTTAGGCTGACCTGCCGTAAAAGCCTATCTGCTCGCTCTGCGTGAACCGCACGCCTGGTCTGTCATAGTATGAGAAGACCGAGATGACGCGCGGTGTATCTCCTTCTACCGGTGAAACACGATGCGCGGTGTTACGGCCTTTGAAAACATTGAGTGAACCGGGTGTAAGGGAAAGAGTGTGCACTTGATCGTCCTGTTCGGTCAAAAGCCGCGCAACACCGTCATAGTTTGGGTCATCCTCGCTTCGCAGATCCGTGCGGTATTCAAACGCACCACCCGCTTCTGGCGCTTGCAGAAGCAAGGTCGTGGTAAACTCCGAGCGGTCAAAGTGCCAGTTGAGCGCCTGACCTGCATCGTAAGACATGACATTCACCCGTGCCAATGGATCGTCCATGACGTAAAGCGCCGGCTGACCCATGGTTGCTGCCAGAAAACGCGCAAAGGGCGGCCATTCGTAAAGACGAAGCAGGGCAGAGCCCCTGATCTGATCGGCGCAGAGCGTCTGGTTCGATGTGTGAAACTGCGTCAAGGCCGGGTGATCCGAAGCAAGGTCAGGTATGGATTTCAGAAAGTAAATGTTGTGCACACGTTCATGGCGAAAGCTCTGCCTGGCAAAAGTATCTGCCATTCTTGCCGTCTCACCTGCTGCTATATGCATATGCATGAAGTCCGTAAGTGTGAACATGCCATCCTGCTCAAGCGCCTGTTGGCAGCGCCCCACAAGATCACGCCAAGCCGTGCTGTCGAATTTGTCCAACGGATATCGCTCAAGATTTAGAATGTCGTGCATCAAACGCTCCTCTTTGCATCAGGAACAAACCTTTTGACGTCTATGTCTTGTCCATCCGCGACAGGCCGTGTCAGCAGAAACAAATGATCCGTTTGCCTTATTCTGACGTAAACGTGAATACAGTCGCAATTTCCGGCGTTTGGCCCTATATGGTGGTCTGTCGGTACAGAACGAGGACCCCGGCGATGAATATTCAAACCACCGATTTGGGTAAAGAAATGAACCGTGCCGAGGCTGAAGACGCCCTTGCGCGCCTGCGGGCGTGGGCCGAACAAGCGACGCCCGAAGAAGTGGCGGATTTGGATCCCGCAGTTGCGCGTCTGCTGCCACAGACGGAGGTGTCGAACTATCCACTTCTGCGCCGCGATTATCCCGAAGATTTCACGCCTGATGCAGAGTACAAGGCCACCATGCCCGATTTGCAGAACGGGCCGTCCTCGCTCATCCGCGGGGCAAAGAGGCAAATTCAGCATGTGGGCATTTCCAATTTCCGTCTGCCCATTCGCTTTCACACACGCGACAACGGTGACCTCACACTTGAGACATCTGTGACCGGCTCTGTCAGCCTTGAGGCTGGCAAGAAGGGCATCAACATGTCCCGCATCATGCGCAGCTTTTATAAGCATGCCGAAAAAACCTTTAGTTTCGAGGTGATTGAGGCGGCGCTAGATGATTACATGAGCGACCTCGACAGTTTTGATGCGCGTATTCAGATGCGGTTTTCCTACCCGATGAAAATCAAATCTCTGCGCTCAGGTCTTGAGGGCTATCAATACTACGATATCGCGCTGGAACTGGTGGAAACCGACGGTGTGCGGCGCAAATTCATGCATCTCGACTATGTCTACTCGTCTACATGCCCGTGCTCGCTTGAACTCAGCGAACACGCGCGGCAAGTGCGCGGGCAGCTTGCAACACCGCATTCACAGCGCTCGGTTGCGCGGATTTCGGTGGAGGTGGCCTGTGACAACTGCGTGTGGTTTGAAGACCTGATCGACAACGCGCGCAGCGCTGTCGAGACCGAAACGCAAGTTATGGTCAAACGCGAGGATGAACAGGCGTTTGCCGAACTGAACGCGGCCAACCCGATCTTTGTGGAGGACGCGGCGCGGCTCTTCTGCGAGCAGCTTCTCAATGACGCGCGGATCGGGGATTTCCGCGTCATCGCCAGCCATCAAGAAAGCCTGCACAGCCATGACGCTGTCAGCATCCTGACCCATGGCGACACGTTCTCGGCTGAAAGCCTGGACCCCAAGCTGTTCTCAACGCTGATCCATGTCGGATAAGGTCTGAAAGAGGCTTCTCACTTAGCCGAAAATTTAACCAAAATTACTGCGATGCGGCATAAAATTGCTGCATCGCAACACCTTTCTATAAAAGGGGCTACCCCTCTTTTGCTGCAAGTGCGAAAGGTGTATGTCCAAGTCGCAGGACAGCGCGACTCCTGTGCGACATACTCGGAAAGGACCCTCGCTGTGGAACAACTTTCAGCACCTATCAAATACTCAATCGCAAGCCTACGCATGGCGGGCTATGTGATGGAAAATAATATCAAAATCGCCCAGTTGGCTGGTAAAGCTGCATTGGATGCACAGCTCTTCTTTGTCGGTCTTCGTATCGGTGATGTGACCCCGACTCAGTCGGCCAAACCAAAAGCAGCGCCCAAAGCCAAAACAAAGGCGAAGGCCAAGCCTGTTGTTAAGTCCAAGCCAGCAGCTAAGGCAAAACCTGCGGCGAAGGCGAAACTAGTGGCCATGCCAAAACCAGCGGCCAAGCCAAAGCCGGCAGCCAAAGCTGCGCCCAAGCCTGTTGCCAAGAAAGCAGCGACGAAACCTGCTGCTAAAGGCAAAACAGCCAAAGCTGTGAAACCGGCTCTCGCCAAAGTGGCCACCAAGCCAACAGCACCAAAACCTGTCGCCAAACCAGCCGTGAAAGCGAAAGCCGCGACACCATTGGCAACACCAGTGACTGCCGCTGCAAAGCCTGCACCTGAGAAAGCCGTGGCCAAGACTGTTTCTGCCAAGCCTGTTGTCGCCAACACAGCCGCGCCAAAGGCGGCTCCGAAGCCTCAGGTCAAACCAAAAACCGCTGTCAAACCGGTTGCGAAGGCTCAAAAGTCCAAAACGACAGCAGTTTCTAAGTCGGCGTCGCCGGTTCCGACATTTAAATCGAAATCTGCAGCCGTGAAACCATCGGCCAAACCTGCTGGCCAACCGCAAAAGACGGTCAGCGCGGTGCCTGCGACCGAGCTTAAGCGGCCTCGCAAACCGTCCATGCCGCCGGAGATGCCAGCGCCGCTGAGCCCTGCGGCCAAGGACAGCTAAAGCGTTTCGCCTTTCGCCGACGTATCAAGGGGCAAGGCGAAGGGCTTAGACTCTTTAAGTACTTAGTAATTTTAGTAAAATTTCCCGGGTTGCGTCCTGCGCAACCCGGGGTTTTCCCCTTGGCAATTCTCATTTGTCGTACACCATCGTATATTGAAGGCAGGGAGGGAACCTGAACTCCAATCACGAGGTTTCCAGATGAACACTGCAATTTCACTTATCGCCGAATGGGTTGGCCGCTTGATGGCGCCAATACAAAGCGCTATCGAAACTCAGGCTTTTTCAGCATCGCGTCGCGGCTTGATCGAGAGCCTCGAAGCCAAATCAGATAAAGAACTATCCGACTTGGGTGTAAAACGAGAAGAGATCGCGCAGCACGTCTTCCGCGATTTGTTTTACGCATAAGATCTAAATTCACTCAGGCAGGCGGCCCTTTTGGCTGCCGCGTAGGTTGCCACGACCATCTTTGTTATCCATCGGTTGCTCAGGTGCGATCTTGCGTATCTCGTGACGAAGATAGAGTTGCAGAGACCGCCAACTTCACTACGTTTGTGTGCCTATCTGCGTGCGCAAAATGAACCCGATGAAACCTGACCCTTCTCCTGAATTGCACATGGTGTATGGAAAAGTCGCAGCTGGTAAATCCACGCTGGCCGCCAAGCTCGGAGAATTGCCCAATTCTGTCTTGATCACCGAAGACCAGTGGCTGAACCTATTGTTTTCGGATCAGATGCAATCACTGGAAGACTATGTGAGCTGCGCAAAAAAGCTGCGCAAGATACTGGCCTCGCATCTGGTCTCATTGTTGAACGCAGGTGTAACGGTTGTTCTGGATTTTCCCGCCAACACTGAAGAATCCCGTAGATGGATGCGCGACATCCTCGCACAGACTCGAGCGGCGCATACGCTTCACATTCTGGACGTGCCTGACAACGTTTGCCTTGAAAGGCTTCATCGCCGCAATGCAAGTGGCGCGCATCCCTTTTCCGTCACCGAAGCACAGTTCGAACGTATATGCGCTCACATGGACATGCCGTCAGAAGATGAAGGATTCAATATTGTCTGGCATCGCGCCGATGACAAAGACTAGCCCACCATGAAACCGGTCGCTATCTCCAGCGGCACAATCGAGACGGCTTGACACCGGGACGGCCCCCGGCCAACTCTGCGCGCATGTTGGACTTTCGCCCTGTCGGATATGTAATTGGCCTGACGGTCATGGCGCTGGGTCTGGCGATGATCCTACCGATGCTGGTCGATATCGCCGAAGGGCGCGAGCATTGGATGGTCTTTGCCGAAAGCGCGATCCTGACGGTTCTGGTGGGTGGACTGGTGGCACTGGCGTGTCGCAATGGCGTGCGCGAAGGGCTGACCATTCAGCAAACATTCCTTTTGACCACTGGGGTTTGGGTCGCCCTGCCAATCTTCGGCGCTTTGCCGTTTATCCTGGGCGAAACAGATGCGCGGATCGTCGACGCCGTGTTTGAGGCCATGTCTGGGCTCACGACCACTGGCTCCACCGTGCTGTCGGGTCTGGAAGATCTGCCCAAAGGCATATTGCTGTGGCGCGGCTTGATGCAATGGCTGGGCGGCATCGGCATCATCGTTGTGGCGATGGTGTTCCTGCCGGAATTACGCGTTGGCGGCATGCAGATATTCCGCAGCTCCGGCTTTGACACAATGGGAAAAATCCTGCCGCGTGCAACCGAGATTTCTTCCCGTATTTCAGTTATTTACCTAACCCTGACGTTGCTGTGTGTTACGGGTTACATCATGGCTGGCATGAACCCGTTTGATGCCACCGTACACGCGATGACAACCGTTGCCACAGGTGGGTTTGCAAACTACGACGCCTCTTTCGCAGCTTTAGGCGCCTCGGCGGAATATGTCGCAGTGGTTTTCATGATGCTGGCCGCTTTGCCATTTGTGCGCTTTGTTCAGATCACCGCAGGCACAGCGCGGCCGCTTCTCACTGACCCGCAGATCAGGGGGTTTTTCCTCACAGCGGCCGTGTTTGTTCTGATCTTGTGCGCCTGGCGCATGCTAGAGGCGGACACCGTCACGGAGCCCACGTTCCGCAAGGTTCTGTTCAACACGGTGTCGATCCTGACAGGTACCGGCTATGCCAGCGCCGATTACATGCTTTGGGGCTCATTCCCTGTCACGATTCTCTTCTTCATCGGGTTGATCGGCGGTTGCGCCGGTTCGACCTCTTGCTCCATCAAAGTCTTCCGGTATCAGCTTCTCTTTGCGTCTGTGCGTGCCCAACTGCGCCGCATCTACACCCCGCACGGAATCTTCACGCCGCGCTACAACGGTCGTGCGATTGAAGACGATGTGCTCAGTTCTGTCATGAGTTTTTTTGTTTTCTTTGTCGCCACGCTGGGCGTCGTTTCGGTGTTGCTTGGTTTTACGGGCCTGGATTTCACCACGTCGATTTCCGGTGCCAGTGCCGCGCTGGCCAATATCGGCCCGGGTCTGGGTGACACGATTGGCCCTACGGGCAACTTCGCCACCCTAAATGACACCGCCAAGTGGATCCTGACCGCCGCCATGCTGATCGGGCGGCTCGAACTCTTGGCCGTTTATGCCATTTTCACCCTGTCTTTCTGGAGAGCCTGATGACGCAACGACCTTTAGGGGCCCAAATCTCCCACATGCTCAAGGCGCGCGGTGTCGACGTCATCTTTGGAATTCCCGGCGTGCACAATGTCGAGATGTATCGCGGCATCGAAGAGGCGGGGATCACCCATATCCTCGCGCGCCACGAACAGGGCGCCGGGTTCATGGCCGATGGTTATGCCCGCGCCTCTGGCAAACCCGGTGTGGCTTACGTGATAACTGGGCCAGGTCTGACCAACATCATGACGCCGATGGGCCAGGCCTATTCCGACAGCGTGCCGCTTCTGGTGATTTCCTCTTGTCTTGATGAAACGGCGGCCAAACGCGGGCAGTTGCACCAGATGATTGATCAGGAAGGGGCCGCGGCCTGCGTGTGTGACTGGAGCCATGAGGTCAAGTCGGCCGAGGCGGCTTATGCGCTGATCGATCGGGCGTTCAATGAGTTTGCGACGGCTCGGCCTAGACCAAAGCACATTCAGGTGCCCATTGCGATTGGCGGCAGCACGGTTGAGGCCGCTCCAGATCGGCCAGCGACCCCATTGGCCCGCCCAATGGCGCAGCCTGACGATATTCTTGCCACCGCCAAGGCCCTCACATCCGCCAAACGTCCTCTGATCCTTTTCGGCGGGGGCGCAAAGGCTGGAGCAGGGGTGGCCACCGAATTGGCCCGGCGCAGCGGGTCAGCCACGATGATGAGCTATGCAGGGCGCGGTATCGTCGATCCGAGTTACGAGCTTGATCTGGGCGCGTTTCTGGCCCGCCCGGACAGTGCAAAGGCCTTTGCACAAGCTGATCTGGTCCTTGTGGTCGGCTCGGAATTGGCTGAGGTGGATTTGTGGCGCACCGAACTAGGCCATAAGGGGCAGATGATCCGCGTGGACTTGGATCCAACCGAGCTGGATCATCCCGCCGCAGAGCGCTCAATTGTTGCAGATGCCGCCGCGTTCGTGGAAAACCTCCTGGATACCCTGCCAGAGACCAGCAAAACCGACTGGACCCCCGACGAAATCGCCGCTCACAAATCCCGCTGGCGCGCGGAAACGGACGCGGAACGCCCTGGTATCGTCGCCGTCGCAGACGCCCTGCGCGCCGCCATCCCCGAAGACACGATGATCTATTCCGACATGACTCAATTTGCCTATGTCGCCAAGGAAGTCTGGCCGATGTCCCGCCCGGGCCACTGGCACCATCCCTTTGGCTACGGCACGCTGGGCTACGGCATGCCCGCCGCGATTGGCGGTGCCATCGCGCGTCAGGGCAAACCCACTCTGGCCATCTGCGGTGACAGCGGGTTTCAATACACGCTGCAGGAACTGGGCACAGCCGTGGAACATGGCCTGCCGCTGCCCATCATCCTATGGGACAACGGCAAGCTGAAAGAGATCGAGGATTGCATGGTCCGCTCTCAGATTGCCCCCAATGCCGTCATCGCCCGAAACCCGGATTTTGTCGCTTTGGCCAAAGCCTATGGCGCGCATGCAGAATGCCCCAAAACGCTGGGCGAGATGGCACAGACCGTGCGTAAAGCCTTTGAAGCAGACGGCCCCACGCTCATTCACGTCAAGGCTGGCATCGCAGGCTGACCCGTCTTCTTTCTTGTTTGAAATACCCCAGGGGTCTGGGGGCAGGGCCCCCAGCCGGTCGGATTTTGCGCAGCAAAAATCGAAAATCAGTCCCAGCAACTCACCAAGACAGTCATACCCGACGCCCGGTTGGTGAGCGCCTCAAGCCCCACATCCGCCCGATCACGGGACTCCAAAGTGCTCACACCAAGTTGGTCCAGCAGGCCGCGGATCACATCGGCTTTGGCGGCAAAGCTGACCCCGTCGGGCAGTTGGCGACCCCCCTGACCCTCGGGCAAGAGCATGCCCAGCACGGCGCCGCCTGCATCGACAACCGGCCCGCCAGCATCCCCATCCAGAGCCGTTAGGGCCAGACGCTTAAGATCCTGCTCACCATTGAGCCCCTGCACATCGGCCAGTTGGCCAAAGGTTACGGTGGGAGCCCCCAACACCCCGCCATAGGAATATCCTGCCACGGCCACATCGGATTTCAGACGCGGTTCATCCTGGCTGAAGGCCGCGATGCCGATGGGGGCCAGCGTCTCCAATGGGCGCAGCACGGCGATACCGCGCTCTGCATCTTGCACGGCGATCTCAGCCTCAAACCGCTCATCAATGGTAATCCGGCGGCACTCGGCCACGACTTCAGAGGTGGTCACAACAGTGCCAACGCGATCCACGTAAAACCCGGAGCGCGACAGGCGCGGTTTGCGGATTTCCAGCCCAGAGATCAAATCGATGCTCTGCGTGCCGCTGCCACTTGCAGGGTCCAGTACGGCGTCCAACGCGACAAAGCTCTTTTGCATTTCCGCCAAAAGCCGTGTGCGCCGCTCTTCGTCGCCCGCAGGCCAGATCAGGGAAAAGCCTTTCAGACGCCCCTGATCCAGCGTGACCTCCGTGTGCGAAACGATCTTGGAGCCTTCGCCAATCAGCTTGAAACTGTTGCTGTTGAGAACGCGCTCGCCGGTTTCGGGCACAATGGCCAGCGTCTGCATGATGTCGTAAAGCCCGGTCAGCGTGGCGCGGTTGCCTTCCTGGCTGATCAAAAGAACCTGAGCCGCGCCATCACCTGTATAATGCGCAAAAGGCGGCTCGTATTTCTCAAAGGCCACCATGGCCGTGGGCATCTGGATCTCGATTCCGGCCTTGGCATCGCGCACAAGCGCGAGGTCAAGATCTTCAAGAACCGAATTATATTGCTGCAGCAAAACAGCACGCTGCCGAGTGGTCAGAACGCCGGTGACCTCGAAATTATTGGCCTCTTGCCAGAGCGCCATGGAATTGCGCGTACCCCGGCCGAAGGCGGCGTCAATCGCACCGCTGTAGAACCCGGCCCATTCCAGCGCGATCTGCAACTCGGCCCGTTCTTCGCGGCTCAGCTGAGCCTCGCTGTTGCGGGCCTGCCGCACGGTTTCGTCAGAGGGTTCGGGCAGTTGCGGCTCCGGGACTGCAGCTTCTTCTGTCGTGTCTGGTGTGGAGTCTGTCTGCACGTTCTCCGTTCCGCGGTTTTGTGGCACCAAGAGCGCCGGGTTGCCCAAAAGATTGGTTCCAACCGGCCAGAATTGCTGCCGATAGTCCGTCACACGCGCGATGTAGCTGTCACGTGGGATGAGGCGTGCGGCTCGCAAATTGCGCAAAATCGCTTGTGCGTCGCCAGGGGAATATGGCCCAAGCGCAACAGCGTACCATCCACCGCGCAGCGTAAACCCGTTCACATCCTGCACCCGCGATGCATAGCGCCGCACCGCGGCCTCGCCGGCGTTCAGGCTGGGATGGGCTTCGACCTGCACAAACACCTGTTGTTGCGCAGAAGCGGGTGCGACGCTGACAAATACCAAAACCACAAGCGATAACAGAAACCGCGTCATAACATCCCCTTGCCCAGATACATCGTGCGACTTGAGGCATCTTTTACCAAATCTGAGGCCGGGTGCATCCAAAATTTGGGCCTGCGCGGAATTGACCCGCTGCGCGCGCGGCTTAGGGAGTGGCGACAGAGAGTTTGGCCGCAAAGTGAGGCCGATGCAGAGGACTGATATGGCCAACGCTCCCAGCAAACCACGCTCGTTTCAGGAGGTCATCCTGCGGCTGCAATCCTATTGGGCCACAAAGGGCTGTGCGGTACTGCAACCCTATGACATGGAAGTGGGGGCGGGTACATTTCACCCGGCAACGACATTGCGTTCACTGGGCAGCCAGCCTTGGGCCGCGGCCTATGTGCAGCCTTCGCGCCGTCCCACCGATGGGCGTTATGGCGAAAACCCCAACCGGTTGCAGCACTACTACCAGTATCAGGTGCTGATCAAACCCAGCCCGCCGGATTTGCAAGAGCTCTACCTCGGCAGCCTGGAGGCCATCGGCATCGACATGGCCCTGCATGACATCCGCTTTGTCGAGGATGACTGGGAAAGCCCCACCTTGGGCGCCTGGGGTCTGGGTTGGGAGGTTTGGTGCGATGGCATGGAAGTCAGCCAGTTCACTTACTTCCAGCAGGTGGGCGGGCACGATTGCCAGCCTGTGTCGGGTGAGCTGACCTACGGGCTGGAGCGTCTGGCCATGTATGTGCTTGGCGTTGATCACGTGATGGACATGCCCTTCAACGATCCTGATGCGCCCATCGCGCTCACATATGGCGATGTCTTCCGTCAGACCGAGCAAGAGTTTTCACGCTGGAACTTCGATGTCGCCAACACCGAGGTGCTGCTGCGTCACTTTGAGGAGGCCGAGGCCGAATGCGAGGCCATCCTGAGCCAACCTGCCGAAGACCCCAAGACGGGGCACAGGATCATTATGGCGCATCCCGCCTATGACCAATGCATCAAGGCCAGCCATATCTTCAACCTGCTCGATGCGCGCGGCGTGATCTCTGTGACTGAACGGCAGGCCTATATCGGCCGGGTCCGCGCTCTGGCCAAGCAATGCGCCGACGCCTTTGTGCAGACCGAAGCCGGCGGGGCGGCGGCCTGAGATGGGAAAGGTTTTGGGCATCGCCATCTTGCTCTGCGCGCTTATTGCGGGCGCGGCGATGTATTATCTGCAGGTTTATCATTTCTACGAAGAAGTGACACCAACCGGCACCGATGATGTCCAGTTGACGCGCCTTGCTGAGGCCGCCCCAGAACCCATTCTTTACCAGGGTTTTCAAGCGATTGACGCCACAAGCTCTCCCATTCGCTACCGCGCTTGTTTTACAACCGAGATGAGCCTCGCCACCCTGACCGAAACCTACCAGATTTACGAAGACGCCGAGCCGTTGACCGCGCCGGGCTGGTTTGAGTGTTTCGATGCCGAAGTCATCGGCGGCGCGCTGGAGGATGGCAGCGCACTGGCCTTTCTGGGGCAGGAAAACATCCAATATGGCATCGACCGCGTGGTGGTTGTGACCGACGATGGCCGTGGCTATGCCTGGCAACAGATCAATGCCTGCGGCGAGGTTGTCTTTGACGGCAATCGCGCGCCCGAAGGCTGCCCCGAACCGCCGCAAGGATACTGACCGATGCCTGATCTTCTGATCGAACTCTTCTCCGAGGAAATCCCGGCGCGTATGCAGGCACGGGCGGCGGACGACCTGAAGAAACGTATGACCGACGGGATGGTTGAGGCAGGGTTGACCTATGCCTCGGCCGCAGGGTTTGCGACACCGCGGCGGCTGACGCTGACGGTTGAGGGGCTGACGGCTGAAAGCCCCACCTTTAGCGAAGAACGCAAAGGCCCGCGCGTCGATGCGCCGGAAAAGGCGATCGAAGGCTTCCTGCGAGGGGCAGGTCTTACACGCGACGATCTGGAAATCCGCGACGAGAAAAAGGGCCAGGTTTACTTCGCCAAGATCACCAAGCCGGGTCGTCCTGCTGCGCAAATCATTGCCGAAGTGCTAGAGGATACGATCCGCAATTTCCCATGGACTAAATCCATGCGCTGGGGGGCAGGGTCCTTGCGCTGGGCGCGGCCTTTGCACAGCATTCTGTGCATTCTGACGGATGATGCGGGCGAGGCGCAGGTGGTGGGTTTGGATGTGGACGGCATCGCCTCGGGCGACACCACACGCGGCCATAGGTTCATGGCGCCAGATATATTTTCTGTAACGTCTTTCGAGGATTACACCGCCAAGCTCAAGCGCGCGCATGTGGTGCTGGACCCCGAGGAACGCGCCCGCGCCATCTGGCAGGACGCCACCAATCAGGCCTTTGCCGCCGGGCTAGAGGTGGTCGAGGACCCGGGCCTTCTGCGCGAGGTGGCGGGGCTGGTGGAATGGCCAGTGGTGCTGATGGGCGCGATTGACGCAGAGTTCCTCGACCTGCCGCCCGAGGTGCTGCAGACGTCGATGAAAGAGCATCAGAAGTTCTTTTCTGTGAAGAACCCCAAGACTGGGCGGATCGAGCGCTTCATCACCGTGGCCAATCGCGAGACGGCGGATCACGGGGCGACCATTCTGGCGGGCAATCAAAAGGTGCTGTCCGCGCGGCTGTCGGATGCGAAGTTCTTTTGGGAGAATGACCTGCGCGTTGCTAAGGGCGATCAAATGCAACCTTGGCTGGAGAGCCTGAAATCCGTGACCTTCCACAACAAGCTGGGGTCTCAGGCGGAGCGGATTGAGCGGATTGCCATGCTAGCGCAGGAGTTGGCCGATGTGACCGGCGTGGATGCTGATGCGGCAGAGCAGGCGGCGCGCGTGGCCAAGGCCGATCTCAGCTCTGAAATGGTCTACGAATTCCCTGAACTTCAAGGGCTTATGGGGCGGTATTACAGCGAAGCAGCGGGTCTGTCCGCTGAGGTTGCTGCCGCCTGTGAAGAACATTACTCGCCGCTGGGGCCGTCTGATGCCGTGCCGACTGCGCCTGTGTCGGTCACTGTGGCTTTGGCCGATAAGCTCGATACGTTGGCAGGGTTTTGGTGGGTTAGTGAAAAACCCACCGGGTCGAAGGATCCATTTGCTCTACGACGTGCCGCACTTGGAGTAATACGGCTTTTGATCGAAAATGATCTAAGGGCCAGCTTATTGGATATTTTGCTGTATTGTTACAGTCCATATGAATCAAAGCTGTCCTTCGAAATACAACAGGATTTCCATGAACAGGAAAAGACAGCGGCTTCGTTTCTTGGACTCAGCGCCCCAGAACTTGAAGAACTGCGTAGTGCAATAATTGAGGAACGTAAACTCAAAGGCACATCCAAACCCTTTTTCGCGCTTAATTTAAACTTCAACGAAATCGTTCATCCTGGCTCTGACCTCCTCGCCTTCTTCCACGACCGTCTCAAAGTGTTCTTGCGCGACGAAGGCATCCGTCATGACGTGATCGACGCCTGTATCGCGATGGAGGGTAATGATGATCTGGCCCTTCTGGTGAAACGCGCCCGGGCCTTGCAGGCGGTTCTGTCCACCGAAGACGGTGAAAACCTCGTTCAGGGGTTCAAACGTGCCGACAACCTTCTCACCCAGGCCGAGGAAAAGGATGGCGTGGAGTATTCCTTTGGCGCGGACCCGAAATTCGCCGAGGACGAAACCGAAAAAGCCCTCTTTGCCGCCCTCGATGCGGCAGATGCGAAGATCGCCAAAGCCAGCAAAGAAGAAGATTTCACCACTGCCATGGCCGCCATGGCCGATCTGCGCGGGCCGATTGATGCGTTTTTCGAGGCGGTGCAGATCAACTCGGACAATGAAATTCTGCGCCGCAATCGGTTGAATCTGCTTCATAAAATCCGAGAGATTTGCCTACAAGCCGCAGACCTGCGCAAGCTTGAGGGCTAGGCGGACAGAGACACTCTGTCTATTCCGCCTGACACCTCTTGCCTATTAAATCAGCATAGTTATGCTGCGTGCGAGAAGGAAACGCCGCAGTGCAGCAAAACGACCCGAATATCACTCTGATCACGCCGGGTGCGCCCATGGCGGCCAGCACCCATGGCGGACGGGCAAAATGCCTGCAACGCCTTGTGCGGCTGGAGCTGCCCGTGCCGAGGACCGTGGCGCTGTCTTTTGACGCGGTGAACGCGATTGCGGCGGGCGAAACCCCTGACATGTCAGCCCTTCTTCAGCCATTCGGCGACTCGGCGGTGCTGTGTGTGCGGCCCTCATCGGAAGACCCTGATTGGGGCGGGCCGGGCGCAATTCTGAACATCGGCATGAATGACGCGCGCTATGTCGAGTTGTCTGATCGATTGGGTAAAGCCGCCGCTGCGGATCTTTATCTGCGCTTCGTGCAATCTTATTCGGTTCATGTTGCGCGGGTCGATCCCGATCTTTTTGACGACCTTTCGGACGACCCGGTTGAGGCCTTGGGCGAGGCGTTGGCCGCCTATGAAGAAGACATCGAAGAGGCGTTTCCACAAGATACCGGCGCGCAGCTTCTGGAAGTGCTCAAATCCATGGCACGGGCCTGGCAGGGCACGACAGCACGGCTTTTGCGGCAGGCCAAGGGCGCGCCTGCGGATGCGGGACTTGGCCTTGTGGTGCAGGAAATGGCGCTGGGGCTTGGCACGGGCGTGAGCGGTTCAGGTGTGATGCAGTTGGTCAACTCGGACACCGGCGCGCGGCAATGCACGGGCCGCTATCTGAGCCAGAGCCAGGGACGTGAGGCGCTCAACCAAGAGAAAGATGCGGTTTTCCTGCAAAAAGATGACCGTGGCCCGTCGCTTCAGGAGATGGCACCAGAGGCATTTGCCGATCTCAAGACCTACACCAAGCTCATGCGCGAAAAGCTGCGCGAAGAGATGCAGTCGGAGTTCACCATAGAGGACGGCAAGGTGTACCTCCTTGATGGCGTGCGCGTCGCGCGCAGTGCACGTGCGGCAGTGTCCATTGCCGTGGCGCTGGCCGAGGATGGCATCATCAGCCGCGAAGAGGCGCTCATGCGGATCGAGCCGCGCGCCTTGAATGAACTTTTGCACCGCCAGATTGACCCCGAAGCGCCGCGTGATGAGCTGGCGCGCGGCATTGGCGCAAGCCCTGGCGCTGCCTCTGGCAAGATTGTCTTTACCGCCGCTGATGCGCAGGCCGCTGATGCACAAGGCGAGGCGACAATTCTGGTGCGCCGCGAGACCAGCCCAGAAGACATTCGTGGCATGCATGCCGCTGCTGGTGTGCTGACAGAGCGCGGCGGGATCACCAGCCATGCCGCCGTGATTGGCCGCGGTATTGGTAAACCGTGTGTTGTAGGGGCCAACGACATCACATTCCAGACCAAGCGCAAACGGTTGGTCTTTCCGGACGGTCGGATGCTCAAGGCTGGCGACGTCATCACCATCGATGGCAGCAGCGGAGAGGTACTGGCTGGTGAACCCAAGATGCTGGAAGCTGCGCGAGACGACAGCTTCCGGACGCTGATGGAATGGGCCGACGCCACCCGCGACATCGAGGTACGCGCAAATGCCGACACGCCTGAAGACGCACTTGTGGCGCAGAATTTCAAGGCGCAAGGCATTGGCCTCTGCCGGACCGAACATATGTTTGTGGATCCCAGCCGTCTGATCGCCATCCGCGAGATGATTTTTGCGGATTCCAGCGAAGACCGCGCCTCAGCGCTCGAAGTGCTTTTGCCCATGCAGCGCGCCGATTTCACCGATCTTTTCCGGATCATGCAGGGGCTTCCGGTCTGTATTCGTCTCTTTGATCCGCCGCTTCATGAATACCTGCCCTCAGACCGAGACGGCATTCGCGAGTTGGCCGAGGCGCTGGATTTGCCCGTGGCAGACGTCACAGAGCGGGTTGAGGCGCTTGATGAATATAACCCCATGCTGGGCATGCGCGGCGTGCGCCTGGGCATCGCCGTTCCTGAAATCTACGAAATGCAGGCGCGGGCGATTTTTGAGGCCACGGTTGAGGCCAGCCATGACGGTGAGGCGGTGGTGCCTGAAATCATGATCCCGCTGGTCTCTGCCATGCGCGAGGTTGAACTGGTTAAGAAAAGCGTGGATGCCGTGGCCGCGGCTGTGCGCACCGAAACGGGCAGCGAGTTCACCTATCGTCTGGGTGTGATGGTGGAGACACCACGCGCGGCGTTGCGTGCCCATGAGATCGCGCAGCACGTTTCATTCCTCAGCTTTGGAACCAATGACCTCACACAGATGACCTATGGCCTGAGCCGCGATGACGCCGGACGCTTCATGTCGGCCTATGTGCAGCAGGGTGTCTACCCCGAAGACCCGTTTCACGTGCTGGACGTGGACGGGGTTGGGGAGCTTCTTGAGATTGGGGCCAAACGGGGCAGAGAGGCCGCCCCAGAGTTGACTCTGTCCATTTGTGGCGAGCACGGCGGCAACCCCGAATCAATCGCATTCTGCCGAAATGCGGGGTTTGACTACGTTTCCTGTTCACCTTTCCGGGTTCCGGTGGCGCGACTTGCTGCCGCACAGCTGGCCGTAAAAGACAAGGTTACGTAGACAATACGCCGCCAGGCGCCAGATTTGCCAAGATCTGAGGTCAATAGCCTTCCATTTATTACTTTGTGGCGGAAATGTGCCGAGGCCGGACTAGACCGAAAGCCTTATTTTTCCTATATGCGCCGTGAATTAAGGCCGAATTGCGGCCTGGAAAGACCTGGGGGCTAAGATGAAAAAGCTGACGGCGCTTGCGCTGATGGCATTTGGTACGGCTGGATATGCCGAACCGGATGCGGGCCATTTCTCTGCGCACAACCACCGTGTGCTGAGCTCAATCCCGAGCTCGATTGTTGTGAACGTGGACGAATTTAGAACTGACATTTCCTACACCAAGGATTGGATCGAGGATCAAACGTTCAAGGGCGGCGATGCCGAATGGGAATGCCTCGCCGAGGCGATCTATTTCGAGGCGCGCGGTGAAAGCGTAAAAGGTCAGTTCGCCGTGGCCGAAGTGATCCTGAACCGCGTGGACAGCGCGACTTTTCCGGACACGATCTGTGGTGTCGTAAACCAGGGCACAGGACGCAAGTATCAGTGCCAGTTCACCTATACCTGTGATGGCTACAAAGAGGTCATCAATGAGCCCAAGACATACAAGCGTGTTGGCAAGGTGGCGCAGGTCATGATGCAGAACGGCGCACCGCGTGATTTGACGGATGGGGCGACCCATTACCACACCAAAGCGGTAAATCCGCGCTGGGCGCGGAAATTCCCGCGCACCACGACCATCGGTGTTCATCATTTCTACCGCATGCCAACGCGCGTTACGTCGAACTGATCCGCCGCTAGAATCCGGTTGACACGAAGCCCGCCACCGTTAAAAGGCAGGCTTCATGACGCATTTCGCGGGGTGTCCATCGCCCTGCTGCAGGAGAGACAAAATGGCGAAGCCGACCACGATCAAGATCCGCCTGAACTCGACCGCGGATACGGGGCATTTTTATGTCACCAAGAAAAACGCACGTACCATGACCGAGAAGATGGTTGTGCGCAAATACGACCCGGTCGCGCGCAAGCATGTTGAATATAAAGAAGGCAAGATCAAGTAAGATCAGCCTTTGTTGAATTTTGAAAGGCCGTGCCCGAAAGGCGCGGCTTTTTTCGTTGTTTCCGGTATTTCGGATTGTCGCCCTGCCTGCGTTCATTCTTGGTGTTCATGCAAGTGCATTTGACCGAACTTGGAAGCTGTGAGACATTTTCGACATTAGTTTAGTTTTTTAGGATTTTGATATGTTCAATTCAGTCACAAAAGCTGCGTGTTTTGCAGCTGCTTTCGCCCTTGCACCGACAGCACATGCCGCCACAGTCACCTTTGACATCGAAATTGCCGGTGTCACAGGCATGTTTGATGCACCCGAAGCGGGCGGGTTACTGTCGAGCTTTAACATCACCTTGGGCGGGGTCACGTTTGACACCCTTGGCATGGGTGTCTCCGCTCCAGTCTATAATGCTGTGGACAATGACATTCGTGGCAATGGCTCCACAGAAGCTTCCATCCTGAATTCTGTGGCTGGACCGGGCTGTGCGGCCTTGTCCTGCATTCTGTCGCTTGAAGATTCGGTTGATCCCGGTGTTGTCCCGCCGCTTTATGCGATCTTTCCGCTGGAAGGCGGTATTCCCGGCACAGTCACAAGCGCGGGTGAATACACGATCACAGCTCCGGCGCCCGTACCGTTGCCGGCTCCATTGGCGTTGTTGCTCGGCGCTGTTCTAAGCCTTTTGGGGCTGCGAAAGGCCAAGAATTGGCGGCGACACTTTGTGTCTTTCCGGCAAAACCCTGGCTCAGTTTGATCCAACATCCACGCTACCCCCTAGTGCTTTGAAAACAGTTTGTTTTCAAACATTGTAAAATTAGTGGAAAAATAGCCGGATTCAGCCCGAATTCAGCCAAAGTCTCTGGCGACTGTTCTTCCAAAGACCTGTTGTTTTTGGAAGTGAGTTATGAGTGGGCTGATTAAAAAGTACGCACCTCAGATTGGGTACATAATATTTCCAAATTTGCGTCGGGAGTTGATTGGGTCTGGTCAGGTCGAAAACAGGTTACCAGGCGAGCCTGTTAACCTTCTCGTCAAGGCGCATTACCGCGAAGACCCGGACGCGCTCTTTGCCCGCGCCAGTAGCTTCGCCGATGTGATGCATGTCACGCGACGTATCGCGTCGTATAAAAATCTGCCCGCCAGTCGCATGGAACAAGGCAAAACCTACACCACCGATATCCGCATACTTAAGCTGTTTCGGTATGCGAACTACAATATCCGGATAGACTGTGTGAACCCTGTTGACCGGGTCTTGATCACCAAGGAAGGCAACCGGGATGTCCGCTCGTGGAAACACCGCGTCGACGTCAAACCATCCCGCACTGGCTCTGTTTGGACAGACTATCTGGAAATCGACGCGGGACTGCTCACGCCTTTTGTGTGCCTATTCGCACGCTTCATGTATATCCACCGCCATAAACAGCGCGGTGCTGCAGGCGTGCGTGCCGTTATGGGCGACAAGGCGAGAAAAGTGCATCAGATGACGGTGAACGAGAACCATTGTTTTTCTGCAAGTTCCTGACGCAACATGACACAGGTCGCACAAAGAAAAAGGCCGGTCCAATAAGACCGGCCTTTGAATTTGGCTATCGCAGTTCGCTTACTCGCGGTTGCCCAACAGGTTCAGCAGGAAGATGAACATGTTGATGAAGTCGAGATAGAGGTTCAGCGCGCCCATGATGGCCGCTTTGCCAAGCCATTCGCTGTCGCCACTGTGCGCATGAGCGAGATACGTGTTCTTGATCTGCTGTGTGTCGTATGCGGTTAGACCCGCAAAGATCAGCACGCCGATCACCGAGATGGCGAACATCATCGCACTCGACAGGATGAAGAGATTCACAATCGAGGCAACGATCAGGCCGATTACACCCATGATCAGAAAGCTGCCCCAGCCGGAAATATCTTTCTTCGTGGTGTAGCCCCAAAGGGACAGACCCGCGAAAGCAATTGCCGTGATGAGGAAGACCTGTGCAATCGAGAAGTCGGTGAAGATCACGAAGATATAAGAGATCGACACGCCCATCACGGCTGCGAAGGTGTAAAAGAAGAGTTGTGCCGCAGCTGCAGACAGCTTGTTGATCATGGCGCTAAAGGCGAAAACCATGATCAACGGTGCGAACATCACGATATAGCGGGTGAACCCGGTAAAGAGCGTGTTCATTAGCGCCGCGTTGTTGCCAACCGCCCAGGCCGCCGCAAAGGTCAGCACCATGCCGATCGACATGGTCGCATAGACCTTGTTCATATGGGCGCGTAGACCTTCGTCGATCTCAGCCGTACGCGCGCCAGTTGACGTCCGGATCGTTTCGAATTCAGCCATTAAAGCCTCCGATAAGTGTCCCAAACAAAGTCCATCACGGACCTTGGTTCTAATATCGGTAAGGTTGAAGGGCTTTTCAAGCAATTCTGGGGCGAAAAATTGACAGAAATACTCTGATAGCGTCTTTTAGAGCGCTTTGCGACGAACCGACGCTGTAACATAGTGCAAAACGCGTGAAAAATTCATGATTTCACGCGTTTCGCTTTGTTTTGATATCTTGGATCCGACGCTGCATTCTTTAGCGCGCCACGTCCCAGATCGGGCGGTTTACTTCAAGTTCCGCTTCTTCGCGCGTCAGACCAATGTCGCTTAACGCGCGGTCATCCAGACGCGACAATGCGCGGCGCTCACGGTAGACGGCGAACATATCAGCAAGCGAGGCACGGCGCGCCGTGGCGTTTGCATGTGTGCGGCGGGTGGATACGGTCAGCATGGGTATATCCTTTCAATTTTAGTGATACGTTTTCTGGTTGCATCTTTTCTGTTGATATATCTGGCATAGACGGTATGATTTTCAAAATGAATGTTTGATACAATTATCATCAAGGATTGTGATGTAATGAGAAATCTGGACATGACCACGCTCCGGTCTTTCATGACCGTGGCAGAGCAGGGCGGCGTCACACGCGCAGCCCAGGTGCTGAACCTCACGCAATCCGCGGTGTCGATGCAGCTCAAGCGGCTTGAAGAGATGTTGGGCATCGAGCTTATGGATCGCTCAAACCGGCGCATTGCGCTCACCGCGTCAGGCGAACAGCTTTTGACCTACGCACGCCGTATTGTGGACCTCAACGATGAAGCCGTGGGGCGTCTGGCGGATGAGGTGTTCGAAGGCGAACTGACACTCGGTGTGCCGCACGACATCGTCTATCCGGTGATCCCACGCGTGCTGAAAACCTTCAACAGCGTCTTTCCCCGCGTGAACGTGGCCTTGAAGTCTTCCAGCACGGTGAAACTGCACGAAGCGCTCAAGCGCGGCGAGGTTGACCTTATCCTGACCACCGAAGAACAGCTTTCGCCGGGGGGTGAGACCCTGGCTGAAATGCCGCTCAAATGGGTGGGTGCGATGGGCGGGCAAGCGTGGCGCAAACGCCCCCTGCGCCTTGGCTTTTGCAAGTTCTGCATTTTCCGACCCATTGTCCTGCGGCGTCTCGATGCCATGGGCATTCCATGGGAGCTGGCCATCGAGTCGGATGAGGACCGCTCGGTTGAGGCCCTGATCAGCGCTGATCTGGCCGTGGGCGCGCTTTTGGAATCAAGCATTCCGCCGCATCAGGAAGCGATCAATGCGCCTGGACAGTTGCCCGATTTGGGCATTCAGCGGATCAACATGTATGGCGCGTCCGGTCGGGACGAGATTGCCACCAAACTGGCCGACCTGTTACGGCAGGGCTATTGCGCCACGCCGCCTGCGTTGCTGCGCCAAGCCTGACGCGGATCAATCCTGATCCAACGTGATCACCACCTTGCCGGTTGATTTCCGGCTGCGTAAAAGCTCCAGCCCTTGCGCGGCCTCGTCCAGCGGCAAGGTATGGCTGATGTGAGGCGTGAGTTTTCCTGCCTCATACCAGGCCAGAAGCTGCGCCAGGCTGTCGGTGATGACCTGAGGTTTGAAGGCAAGGTAGCCCCCCCAGTAGAGCCCAAGCACGGAAAGGTTTTTGACCAGAAGGTGATTGGCCGGGATTTGCGGAACATCTCCGCTTGCAAATCCAATGGCCAAAAGGCGCGCTTCGGGCTTGCAGGCGCGAAAGGCGGCTTTGAACTGATCTCCGCCGACCGGGTCGTAGACGACATCAACACCGCCCAAAGCGCGACAGGCCTCTCGGATATCTTCCGTTTTGGCGTCAATCAGATGATCGGCCCCGGCGGCCTTGGCCACTTCCAGCTTGTCCGCGCCACGCGCGCAGGCAATAACTGTGGCCCCCATGAGCTTGCCGATTTCCACCGCCGTGAGGCCCACGCCCCCAGCGGCCCCCAGCACCAAGAGCGTTTCTCCGGCCTGTAGCTGAGCCTTGTGATCCAGCGCCACGTGGCTGGTGCCATAGGCAATCTGGAACGCGGCAGCATCAGTGAAAGGCATTGTCTCCGGCAATTTGACCGCCCGATCGGCTGGAAAAGTACCAAACTCTGCCAACCCCCCTTGGCCGCCAAAGACCGCCACTCGGTCCCCAATAGCGAAATCCGTCACATCAGCGCCCAAGGCTTCAATCGTACCGGCCACTTCCATACCCAGGGTAAAGGGCAGTTCGGGCGTGTCCTGATACTCACCTTTGACCATCAAAAGATCGGCGAAGTTGAGACCACACGCCCCGATCCGTACAAGAATTTCATCAGCTTTTGGGGTGGGCGGGTCGCATACAACAAGGGCAGGTGTTGCATTCGAGGCTGAAAGTCGAAAAGCACGCATCCACAACTGTCCTTTATCAGGTCGGGCAAGGTCTTGCCCTTGGTTGGCGAAAATCTGCGGGTGATGCAAGACCGTCTTTGTCGCGCAACTATTGCGAAATCTCAAACGCCGGGTTATACTCGTCTAGATTGAGAAATGTTAACAAAAAACTCGTTATCGTTTAGCCAAGCATCTTGTCTTTTGACTTATAGGTGGTAATTTTCCCCTGCGCGGCTGGGATGCGCCGTGCATATTAACTAACAGCGCGTCATTGGCTGCAGTTGGCCGGAATGAGTCGCGCATACATTGTGAAAGGATTGCCCATGCCGCACCCCGTAGATGTGCATGTCGGTAAACGGATACGTCATCGCAGATGGCTTGTCGGGATGACGCAGCAACAGCTTGCTGAAAGTGTCGGAATTAAGTTCCAGCAGATCCAGAAATATGAAACCGGTGCCAACCGTGTCAGCGCGTCGCGCTTGTGGGACATCGCTGGGTCTATGGATGTGGATGTGAGTTTCTTTTTCGAAGGTCTTGAACGGGTCTCCGAAGACAAGCAATCGACAGATGCTGCACCATCCGATCTGTTGGGCGACAAAGAAGCACTGGATTTGGTCCGGTCCTATTACTCGATCCCGGAAAATCAGCGTCGGCGGCTGTTTGATCTTGCCCGCGTGCTGAGCGACGTGGCTTGAGCCAAAGGGCTGTCCGGTTTAGTCATGCCGCCTAAGGGCGGCATGAGGGCTCTCGGATGGACCAGTCAGATATCGTAGAAACAGCGCACGCGTTGGCAGATGCCGCACGCGGCGCTATTTTGCCTTGGTTTCGTACCAAGAACCTTCAGGCCGAGAACAAGGCCGACATATCAAAACCGTTTGATCCTGTGACCCGTGCTGACCGCGCTGCCGAAAAGGCAATGCGCGAGGTGTTGGCACTTCGTCGGCCTGATGACGCGATATTGGGCGAGGAATTCGGCGCCACCGGTGGGCGCACTGGCCTGACGTGGGTGCTGGACCCGATTGATGGAACACGTGGATTTTTGACCGGCACGCCGACCTGGGGCGTCCTGATCGCGATCTCGGACGAGAACGGGCCGTTCTACGGCCTTATCGATCAGCCCTATATCGGCGAGCGTTTCGAAGGGGGCTGGGACGGGCCGAGATGTCAGGGCCTCATGGGCGTAAATCTCTCGCGACCTGCGGCAACCGTCCGCTTGGTGAGGCCAATCTCTTCACTACCTTTCCTGAAGTTGGCAGTAAGACCGAAGGCGAAGCCTTTCGCGCGGTTGCTGATCGTGTGCAATTCGCACGCTATGGGATGGATTGCTATGCCTATGCGCTTCTCGCCTCAGGGCAAGTGGATCTGGTGATTGAAGCCGGCCTAAACGCCTATGATATCCAGGCGCCCATCGCGGTGATAGAAGCGGCAGGTGGCATTGTCACCGACTGGTGCGGTGGTCCGGCGCATCACGGGGGCCAGGTTGTGGCCGCTGCCGGGCGCATGCAACACAAGGCGGCTCTGGGCATTCTGTCGGACTTTATTTGAGTGGCAGTGAGCACAATCTCGCGAGTTGACTAAGCACTGGTGGCGATTGCGTTTCACGTTACATAATGTCAGCGACATGAGCCTCCGAATTCTAACCATATTTATTCTCGCGATGACCTTGGTCGCGACACCTCTGACCGCCCAAGAGCTTCGTGACGCCAGTGAATCGGCCCGCGCTTGGCTTAATGACTATCGCGCGCAAAAAAATACTCCGGCGCTTGGAACGTCACCACCCCTGACAAAGGCTGCCGCCGCCCATGCACGCGACATGGCGCGCAAAGGGTTCTTCAGCCATAAGGGATCTGATGGAAGCTCGGTGGCAGATCGTGTGCAACGTCAGGGATATGGCTATTGCTTCGTGGCCGAGAATATCGCCAAGGGGCAACGTGATCTGGGGGCTGTCTTGCAAAGCTGGGCAGGGTCCAAGGGCCACAGACGGAACATGCTTAGCCGTGAGGCGCGCGAATTCGCACTGGTGCGCGGCCCGGGCAATATCTGGGTGATGGTTCTGGGAAGGTCGGGCTGCTAAAGCGTTTCGCCTTTAACCTGGGACATCAGCGAAAGGCGAAACGCGTGCAACGATTGAGTGTCGCGCGGCGTTTCGCGATCATCTGTTAGTCAGGTTTATCGCGAAACGCTTTAGGCGGCCTGTCGTTTGTTGTTCTGCGGAAGGGGCGTGTGTCTCGACCGCCCACACACGTCACACACTCCGTACTCAAAAGGCGGCCGCAACACACAACGGCGGTTCTACGCCGAGTTTGTGGCCGGAATTGGGGCAGAACAGGGTTTGCAAAAGACCAATTCACGGCAGGGGGCCACAAAGGTTGACGCGCTTTGCGCATTGCTGTGCGCGGGCGGCTGTGCCAGATCAGGGTTAGGTTAAATGCCATGGGAGGTGTGATATGCAGCTTGGAATGAGGCCAGAGGCAGAGCAAAACCTGGCCGCCGTGCGTGCCATGGTGCGTGACGAGATCACGCCGCTGAATGCAGAGTATCACACCGAGATTGGGAAGGGCGACCGCTGGGCCTTCACACCCCGGCAGGCGGAAATTCTGGATGGGCTGAAGGCGCGCGCCAAGGCGGCGGGATTGTGGAATTTCTGGCTGACCGATCATGACCGCGGCATGGACCTGAGCACGGTGGAATACGCCTATTTTGCCGAAGAAATGGGAAAAACGCCTTTGGGCGCTGAAGTTTTCAACTGCAACGCGCCGGATACCGGGAACATGGAGGTTTTCGTCAAATACGGCACGCCTGATATGAAATCCCGCTGGCTGGAACCGCTGCTGGAGGGGGAGATCCGATCCGCCTACCTGATGACGGAACCGGATGTGGCCAGCTCAGATGCCACCAACATTGCCATGTCCTGTGCGCGGGAAGGTGATGACTATGTGCTGAATGGCGAAAAATGGTGGGCCACGGGGGCAGGGGACCCGCGCTGTGCGGTTTACATTGTCATGGTGCGTACGGGCGGTGAGGATGCGCCCAAGCATCAACGCCATTCGATGATTGTCGTTCCCTCAGACGCGCCCGGCATCGAAAAACTGCGCCCGATGCAGGTCTATGGCGCCGATGATGCGCCGCATGGGCATATGCATATCCGATTTACCGATGTGCGTGTGCCTGCTGAGAATCTGCTTTTGGGGGAGGGGCGCGGGTTTGAGATTGCCCAAGGACGACTTGGACCGGGGCGCATCCACCATTGCATGCGCGCCATTGGTCAGGCCGAGGCCGCGCTGGAACTGATGTGTCGCCGGTCTCTGGAGCGGGAAGCCTTTGGCAAGCCTTTGGCGCAGCTTGGCGCAAATTTCGACATTCTGGCCGAGGCGCGGATGGAAATTGAGCAGGCGCGGCTTTTGTGCCTCAAGGCGGCCTGGATGATGGATCAGGGCGATGCCCGTGCCGCTGCGCCCTGGATTCATCAGATTAAGGTTGTGGCGCCACGCATGGCCTTGAAGGTCGTTGATGAGGCGGTGCAGATGTTCGGCGCGCAGGGTATTTCACAAGACACCGAGCTGGCGGCAATGTGGACCCACCTGCGCACGCTGCGGCTGGCGGATGGGCCCGATGCGGTGCATCGCAGGCAGGTGGCGCGCGCCGAGCTGAGTAAATATTCTCAAGCGAAGTTTTAACAATAACTATCTGGTTTTTTGATATTTTTTACAGGAACGAAGCCGGTTCGCTCGGAGCAACCATAGCCTCTCGACAAAGGCCGTGGACAGGGTCTTAATGCCGTCATGACGTCTGAGCAAAATGCACGGCCCGGGTGGGGTATCTTCTGGATGGTGGTGACCGGGCTGCAGTTTGTGGGTGTCACTGCGCTGGTCAAACTTTTGGGCACGCGCATTCCGGCCCCTGAGGCGGCGTTTCTGCGCTATGTGCTTGGGTTGGTGTTTCTTATTCCGATACTGGGCACGCTGAGCCGGGTGCGGCTGGATCGAGGCACTCTGGGGCTTTTCGCCGCGCGCGGCGTGGCGCATTCCCTAGGCGTCGGGCTTTGGTTTTTTGCCATGGCGCGCATTCCCATCGCGGATGTCACGGCGATGAACTACCTCTCCCCCATCTACGTGACGCTGGGGGCCGCGATCTTTCTGGGGGAAAAGCTGGCCTTGCGCCGGGTGCTGGCCATTTTTGTGGCTCTCATAGGTGCGCTGATCATTCTGCGCCCCGGGTTTCGCGAGGTGGGGCCAGGGCATTTGGCGATGATCTTTACCGCGATTGTTTTTGGGGCGTCCTATCTTCTGGCCAAGATGCTCTCAGAGCGGTGCAGTCCCGGGCTTGTGGTGGCCATGCTTTCGATAACTGTGACGATTGGATTGGCACCTGTGGCGCTTGCCAATTGGGTGACGCCAACATCTTATGAGCTTTTGGTGCTGTTCGGAGTGGCCGCACTGGCCACAGGCGGGCACTACACAATGACGCTGGCCTTCCGCGCCGCCCCTTTGGCCATCACACAGCCGGTGTCGTTTCTGCAACTGGTCTGGGCTGTGGCGCTGGGGCTTGTGGTCTTTGGCGAGCCGTTTGATCCCTGGGTCATCCTCGGCGGTATGGTGATTGTAGGCGCGGTAAGTTTTATCAGCTGGCGCGAGGCTGTGCTCAAGCGTCGTGCCGTTACACCTGCGGTGACTGAGACAAAAGTGTAGTGAAAAAGTTAACGAAGCTTGTCACCGAAAAGGACAAGAAGTTCGTCGCGGCTGACAACAGGTTGAGATTCGTAGCTGTTATCGCAAACGTCTGTGTGTCCCACACAATGTGGTGCAACAGCACTCAACAACGCTCTCGGAGCAGCGAGGCTCATATTGAGTAAATGAATCATTGTCATCTCCACTCAACCCCACTCAGAGCCCCCGATCCGGTGGTGTTCGTCGATGTAAGGTCGCGCCAAGCCGGGTTTCGATCAAGGTGTAGTTCCTTCTCGTCAGTTAAGCTTTTGGTTTAAAAGTTATTAAAAACAACGATTTGGCGCGCAGTGTTCTAATAATGACGTAGCGTCACAAAAGGATGTGCTGAACCAGAGCTTTGTACGCTTTGTCACAAATGAATGGAACATCACGTCATTGTTTCCGGTCTTGCATCAGTGGCGCGTTTCAAATGTGATTCATTTTTAGGCAAACGTGCTGTAAGCCCCTGAAAACAAAAAACCCCCGAGGACGCGCCTCGGGGGTTCTGGTGTGTTTGAGATCGCGACTTAGGCGAAGGACCAGCGCTCGGCCCAGCGTTCGCCGTCCATATCCCAGTTCGAGCCCATCGCCTCTGGCGTTTTGAGCTTGTTGGATGTTGCGAAGACATAGTTTGCAAACATCGGGATGATGACGCCGCCCTGGTTTGAGACGATGTCCTGCATTTCGAAATACATCTCCTGGCGTTTCGCCGGATCCAGCTCGGCCCGGGCCTCAACCATGAGCGCCTCAAACCGGTCATGGCACCAGAAGCTGTCATTCCAGTCAGCCCCACAGCTATAGGCGGTGGCAAACATCTGATCCTGAACCGGACGACCCGACCAGTAGACGGCCGAGAAGGGTTTCTTCATCCACACGTCTGACCAGTAGCCATCGTTCGGCTCCCGCACGACCTTGAGGTCGATGCCTGCAGCTTTGGCCGAGTTCTGGAACAGAACGCCAGCATCGACCGCACCCGCAAAGGCCGCGTCTGCTGCCGAGAGGCTGACCTCAAGGCTATCGAGACCGGCTTCCTTGAGATAGAACTTGGCCTTGTCCGGATCATAGGTCTTCTGCTCAAGCTCGGTGTTGTAATAGAGCTGACCTTGACCCACGGGGATATCGTTGCCGACAGAGCCATAGCCGAAGAGGATCTTCTCGACCATTTCTTCGCGGTTGATGGCGTATTTCAGGGCCTGACGCACATTGTTGTCGTCAAACGGCGCCTGGTTGGTGGACATCGCAAAGGTGTAGTGCTGCGTGCCTGCCACCGAATGGATGGCGAGGTTTGCGTTACGCTCCAGAAGGCCTACTGTCTTAAGGTCGACCCGGTCAACCACATCGACATCGCCGGACACCAACGCGGTTGTCCGCGCGTTCTGATCCACAAGCGCCAGCATTTCGATGCTGTCAAAGAACCCAACAGTGTCGCGCCAATGGTTCGGATTGCGCTCCATTGTAATGCTAACACCGAAGTTTTTCTCCTTCAGGATGTAGCTGCCGCAGCCATCGCCGGATTCCCAATCAATGGTATCGTCTTTTGCCGGGTGGATGGTCAGGTGATAATCCGACAGAATGAAGGGGAAGTCCGCGTTGCCGCCTGACAATTCGACAACAACGTTGCCGCCATCGACCTTCATGTTTTCAATCGGTGCGACCAGTGGACCCGCCGCCGAGGTTGAATCCTCGCCCCGGTGGAAGTTCAGCGAGGCGACCACGTCTTCGGGCGTCAAAGGTTTGCCCGAGTGGAAGGTCACACCTTCGCGGATCTTGAAGGTCCAGGTCTTGGCGTCTGCGGTGGCTTCCCAGCTTTCGGCCAGTTCAGGCTGCAACGAGCCATCTGGCGCCACTTCGGTCAGGCGACCATGGATGGCAAAGGCCATGCCAATGGTGAAGCCGTTTTCCCATGTGCCCGGGTTCAGCGTGTCGGTGGTCTGGCCGTGGCCTTTCCCAACCCGAAGATGCCCACCGCGCTTGGGCGCAGCATAAGCCGCGCCACCCAATGGCAGAGTTGCTGCCATGGCCGTTGCGGCGGTTGTCTTTAGAAATCCACGGCGGTCAAGCAAGCCGCCTTTGATGATCGACATATTCAGTTCTCCCTGTTTTTTGTCGTTATAGTTTTGATACGTCTGTGTTGAGTTCTCGTTTGATTTACTCCGTCACATTCCCCGTCTCGTCCAGCACACATTACTGTCCAAGGCTCTTTGAGGCCTCGGTCCTGCGCTGTGACGACCGTTTTTTCAACGCGTGCACAGGTTAGACGCCCCATCCAATACGATGCAACGGCAAACTCAATGCTGCGGCCATCATCTTTCCGCGAGTGCCGCATTTCAAGCTTTTGCTGTCGCGGCTTGGAGAAAATCGGTTATTGGTTGACGAGTCAATTAAAAAACAATACCGCGAAAATACAGCTGCGGGGGAGGTTTGATGCCGAAGCTAGGGATGGAACCGATTCGACGCTCGGCTTTGGTCGAGGCGACAATCAGTGAGATTGGCGCGCAAGGCTCACTTGATGTCACGGTAAGCCAGATTGCCCGCCGGGCGGGCATGTCGAGCGCGCTGGCGCATCATTACTTTGGGTCCAAAGAACAGATTTTCGCAGCCGCCATGCGGCACATCCTGACGCTCTATGGGGCCGAGGTGCGGGGTGCGATGATCATGGCCAAGACGCCCCGTGACCGCATTGAGGCCATCATACGCGCCAGTTTCGCGCCTGCGCAGTTCCGCACCGAGATGGTCGCGGCTTGGCTTAATTTTTACGTTCAGGCCCAGAAGTCAGACGAGGCGCGGCGGCTTTTGCATATCTATCAGCACCGGCTGCGCTCTAACCTGCATCATGCCTTTCGCCAGCTTGCCCCCAAGGATGCGCGCACGCTCACTCGCGGCCTCGCGGCGATGATCGACGGTTTGTATATCCGGCAGGCGCTGCACAAAGCGCCGCTCTCGGGCGAAGAAGCCATCAAGGTGCTGTTGCATTACATCGACACATCCTTGCCAGCGGACATGCGTCAATGACACAGCCTAACATACTGATTTTCATGGTGGATCAACTCAATGGGACGCTGTTTCCCGATGGGCCCGCCGATTGGCTGCACGCGCCCAACTTGAAAAAACTCGCTGCACGGTCCACGCGCTTTCAAAACGCCTACACCGCCAGCCCGCTTTGTGCGCCGGGCCGGGCCAGCTTCATGTCCGGGCTCTTGCCGTCTCGTAGCCGGGTCTACGATAACGCGGCTGAATTTGCCGCCGATATACCCACCTATGCGCATCATCTGCGTCGAGCAGGTTATCAGACCTGTTTGAGCGGCAAGATGCACTTTGTCGGCCCCGATCAGTTGCACGGCTTTGAAGAACGCCTTACCACCGACATCTACCCGGCTGATTTCGGCTGGACGCCGGATTACCGCAAGCCAGGGGAACGCATCGACTGGTGGTATCACAACATGGGCTCTGTCACCGGTGCAGGCGTGGCCGAGATTTCCAACCAGATGGAATATGACGACGAGGTTGCCTACAACGCCACGCGCAAAGTCTATGATCTGGCCCGTGGCAAGGACGTGCGCCCTTGGTGCCTGACCGTCAGCTTCACACACCCGCATGATCCTTATGTGGCGCGTAAGAAATACTGGGATTTATACGAGGGATGCGCGCATCTGGTGCCCGAAGTTCCGGCGATGGATTATGCGGATCACGACCCGCATGCGCAGCGGATTTTTGATGCCAATGACTGGCGCAATTTCGACATCACAGAAGATGATATCACCCGCTCACGCCGGGCCTATTTCGCCAATATCTCTTATCTCGACGACAAGATCGGTGAGGTGATGGAGGCGCTGGAAACCACAAGACAAGAGGCCGTGATCCTCTTTGTCTCCGATCACGGCGATATGCTGGGGGAACGGGGCCTGTGGTTCAAAATGTGCTTCTACGAGGGCTCGTCCCGCGTGCCGCTGATGATCTCGGCCCCTGACATGACACCGGGGCTTGTGACTGACCCGGTCAGCACAATTGATGTCTGCCCCACGCTTTGCGCGCTGGCCGGTGCGGATATGGACGAAATCGCGCCTTGGACCACCGGTGAGAGCCTGGTTTATTTGGGACAGGGTGGATCCCGGGACGCACCAGTGGCCATGGAATATGCCGCCGAGGCCTCTTATGCGCCGCTCGTGTCGCTGCGCTATGGCAAGTGGAAATACACCCGCTGCGTGCTCGACCCCGATCAGCTCTTTGATCTGGAGGCTGATCCGCATGAGCTGACCAATCTTGCGGACCGTCCCGAGCACGCAGGCACCTTGACGCAGCTGCGCGCCAAATCCGAAGACCGCTGGGATCTGCACGCCTTTGACGCTCAAGTCCGCGAAAGCCAGGCGCGCCGCTGGGTCGTCTATGAGGCGCTGCGCCAGGGCGGATACTACCCCTGGGACTACCAACCCCTGCAAAAGGCATCGGAGCGCTACATGCGCAACCACATGGACCTCAATATTGTCGAGGAAAATCAAAGATTTCCGAGGGGCGAGTGATGTTGACGATCTATGGGCGCACGACCTCTTCCAACGTGCAACTGGTCATGTGGTTTATCGGGGAACTACAGCTTCCGCATGAGCGGCTGGACTACGGGCATGTGTATGGCGGGCTTGATACGCCGGAGTTCGGCGCGTTGAACCCACACCGCAAAATCCCTGTTCTGAAAGATGGCGATCTGGTTGTCTGGGAGAGTGCGTCGATCCTGCGATACCTTGCGGCGACCTATGATGATGGCGGAGCATTCTGGCCAAAGGATGCGTCTGAGCGTGCCCGTATCGACAAATGGGCCGAGTGGGGCAAGAACGAGCTGTGCAATAATTTCACCGTGCCGATCTTCTGGTCGCGCGTGCGCACGGCGGCTGCGAACCGGGATGCAGGAAAACTCGCCGCGGCAATCTCAAATTTTGATGCCTACATGTCGATTCTGGCAACCCAGCTGGGCGATCAGCCTTTTGTCTGCGGTCAGAACCTGACCACAGCAGATATCGTCATCGGGCATCTTCTGTTCCGGTGGTTCACGATGGACATTCCGCGCGCAGAAAATCCGCGCGTTGAGATGTACTATCAAAGACTTACAGAGCGATCCGCATATCGCGAGCATGTCATGGTTTCATACGAGCCATTGAGGGTGGAGGGCGCGTGATGGAAGCGGATTATGTCATCGTTGGTGCGGGCAGTGCGGGCTGTGCCATGGCTTACCGCCTCAGTGAGGCGGGTCGTTCGGTTCTGGTGATTGAGCATGGCGGCACGGATGCTGGCCCGTTCATTCAGATGCCCGGCGCGCTCAGCTATCCGATGAATATGAGCATGTATGACTGGGGCTACCGCACCGAGCCTGAGCCGCATTTGGGCAACCGGCGTCTGGCCGCCCCACGCGGCAAGGTCATTGGCGGATCCTCCTCAATCAACGGCATGGTCTATGTGCGTGGCCATGCGCGCGACTTTGATCACTGGCGCGATCAGGGGGCGGATGGCTGGGGCTTTGCCGACGTGCTGCCCTATTTCAAGCGCCAGGAAAACTGGACCGACGGCGGCCATGGCGGCGATCCCGATTGGCGTGGGCGTTCGGGGCCATTGCATGTCACACGCGGCGAGATGGCCAACCCGCTGACGCGGGCCTTCATCGAGGCAGGCGGGCAAGCCGGGTATCAGATCACGTCCGACTATAACGGTCAGCAGCAAGAGGGCTTTGGCCCCTTCGAGATGACGGTGCATAAGGGCCAGCGCTGGTCTGCGGCCAATGCCTATCTCAAACCCGCGCTGAAGGGCGGCAAATGCGATGTCATGCGGGGGCTGGCAGGTCGTGTGATCTTTGAGGATGGGCGTGCCACAGGCGTAGAGGTCACCCGCAAAGGCGCACGCGAGGTCATTCATGCCCGCGCCGAAGTGATCCTCTCAGCGTCGGCCTTTAACACCCCGAAATTATTGATGCTTTCGGGTATCGGTCCGGGTGCGCACTTGGCCGAGCACGGTATAGACCTGGTCGCAGATCGGCCTGGCGTTGGGGCAAACCTGCAAGATCACCTGGAGGTTTACATCCAGATGGCCGCCAGCCAGCCGGTGAGCCTCTATAAATACTGGAACCTGCCGGGCAAGGCGCTGGTGGGTCTGACCTGGCTTTTGGGCAAAACCGGGCCGGGGGCCTCGAACCAGTTTGAATCCTGCGGATTTATCCGCTCGGACAAAGGCGTGGATTATCCCGACCTGCAATTCCACTTCCTGCCGATTGCTGTGCGCTATGACGGGCAGGCCGCCGCCGAAGGACATGGGTTTCAAGCGCATGTCGGCCCGATGCGATCTGAGAGCCGTGGGGCCGTCACACTGCGCTCAAACCGGCCAGAGGACGCGCCGGTCATCAGATTCAATTATATGAGCAAGGAAAGCGACTGGCGCGATTTCCGCCGGGGCATTCGGCTGACGCGCGAGATTTTTGCACAAGATGCGTTTGCGCCCTTCGCCAAGCATGAAATCCAACCGGGTGCAGCGCTGCAAACCGATGACGAGATCGACGGCTTCATTCGTGAACACGCCGAAAGCGCTTACCATCCCTGTGGCACCTGTCGCATGGGCCGCGCCGATGATGCTCATGCGGTTGTCGACCCCGAGGGTCGGGTGATTGGGGTAGACGGCCTGCGCGTCGCTGACAGCTCGGTTTTTCCACGTATTCCAAACGGCAATCTGAATGCGCCCTCGATCATGGTCGGAGAAAAGATGGCCGACCACGTGCTGGGCCGGCACCTGCCGGCTGACAATGCCGAGCCGTGGATTCATCCCAACTGGAAGACCGCACAGCGGTGAGCGTTGGATTGATCCTGATCAATGCAAATTGAAGCCACGTGAGCGACACTTGGCGTGCTGACACTGCACAAGAGGGAGAGCCTGATGTCACACACTCCGCATGAGTTGCACGAGGAATTTCCGGAACACGCTGAACGGATCACCACGCTCAAGGTCTCGGACGCCCATTTTGCCCGGCTGATGGATGAGTATCACGAGGTCAACCGCGCTGTGCATAGTGCTGAGACGAACGTGACACCGGTCTCAGAGGTGGTTGAAACAGACATGCGCAAAACCCGCGCCCGGCTCAAGGATGAGATTTATCAGATGCTTGTGGGGTGAGTTTTTCTTTAGTTCGACTTATATGCTTGTTCAATTCATGATTGCACGACTGAGCATTTATGTTTGAGTTCTTTAAACGTTTACCTGCAAGGATTTGGCTGGCATGGCCGATGTTCTTGTTGCTCGCTTACTGGAAGCAAAACCCCGAGACACATTACTTCGATGGAATCGCGGTTTTGACAGTTCTACTTAGCGTTATGCTGTTGGACTTAAAACACCACGTAAAGCGAACCTACTTTCGAAGCGATGACTGAAAATACCATGGTTTGCGGTTAGTTTTTTTTCGTTTTCACCCCACCTTATACGGCAAAACCCCCGCTCATCGGGTGTCACCTGCAACCGTCGCTCCAGAGGCGGCACCGACCGCTGGTGGCAGTCCGTGCGTTCGCAAATGCGGCAGGATATCCCGATGGGTTCAAACGCCCGTGCGTTGCCCAGATCCAGATCGTCGGCATAGACCAGCGCATCGGCATGGCGCACCTCACATCCCAGAGCCACTGCAAACCGCCGCACCGGCGCGCCGAAATGCCCGCCGGATTTGCTCACATCGCGCGCAAGGCTGATATAGCGCACGCCATCGGGTGTCTCGGCCAGTTGCCGCAGGAAGCGCCCCGGTGTTTCAAACGCCCGGTGCACGTTCCACAGCGCACAGGCCCCGCCGAAGCGGGCAAATTGCAGTCGCGTGGCGGAATGGCGTTTGGTGATTGTGCCTGCCTGATCCACGCGCACGAAGAAAAACGGCACACCTTTGGCCCCAGGGCGCTGCATGGTGGAGAGGCGGTGGCAAACCTGTTCAATCGACGCGCCAAACCGCGTGGCCAACACCTCCAGATCATGCCGGTGCGTCTGAGCGGCCTGCAAGAAGGCGCCATAGGGCATGAGTGCGGCTCCGGCGAAGTAATTCGCCAGCCCGATTTTGGCGATGGAGCGCGCGGCCTCGGTCTGAAACCGGGCGAGATCGAGCGTGGCCTCCAGCAACTTATCCTGCGTTATCAGGGCCAGTTGCAGCAAAAGCTGAAAGGTCCGCGTCTCGGGTTCGGCCAAGGTTGAGAGATAGAGTATCCCTTCGGCGGCATCAAAGCGGCGCAGATGCGGCCCCTCGCTTCCAGCAATTTTGATGCCCAATTCAGCCAGCCGCGCTTCGGCCAGATCGCGGATCTGCCGGGGGTCGTCCGTGCCCGAGGCAAAATGCTCTGCCGTTCGGTCCACGGCGTCGATATAGTTGTCGCAATAGTGAAAGAAATCGCGCACCTCGTCCCAGGGGCTGGTCTGAATCCGCGCATCCTCGCGGCCCAAGGCCTCATCAAGGCTGGCCAGCCGTTCATGGGTCTCGCGATATGCGCGGTGCAGTTCGAGAAAGGCGCGCGCCAGCGCAGGCGCATTGGACGCCGTCAGGCGCAGATCGCTCAAGGGCGGCGTGTCATCGGCAAACACCGGATCAGCCAGCGCCTCGCGCATGTCGCTGACCAAACGCTCGGAATCCGCGCTGCTCAACTCGGTGACGTCAAAGCCAAATTCTTGTGCGAGGGCCAGAACCACCGTGGTGCTGATCGGGCGCTTGTTGTTTTCCATCTGGTTGAGGTAGGGCAGGGAAACCCCTAATTTTTCGGCGAAATCCTTTTGGGTCAGGGTCAATGTCCGGCGCATCTCGCGCAGTTTGACGCCAGCATAGATTTTTTGCGCGCGCATGACGACCCCCAGTTGCAAAGCTGCGAAGGCAATTTTGCAAACTCTACGCGAAGAGGCAAGCTTTTGATGTCAGGGCTTTACTGGTGCACCGTCACGGAAAACATGTCGCCATTCCAAAACTGTGTAGGTTTTGCGAAGCCCTGTTGGATAGAAAGGATCGGCACGCACCAACGCTTCAACGCTTGCCACATCCTCGGTCGCAACGTTCCACATTCCGCCATGCCCGTCTCCATTCGCGGCAAAGAGGGGTCCGGCAGCGGTAATTATGCCAGCATTCGCAGCTAGAAACGCGAGGTGATCGGCCATATGCGCCTGACGCAGATGCTCTTTTCCATCGGCGTCCTCAAAAAGAACGATAAAGGTCATCGGGGACTCCTTGTTTGTCGTATGCATTGTGAAATGCGATATAAGCGCAGCACAGACTGGAAAATTGCCTCCTTTCGGTGCAAAATTGCAGCGCTATGACATGGGATGATCTAAAATACATTCTGGCGCTGATGCGCGGCGGCAGCCTTAGCAAAGCAGCGCGCCAGCTCAAGGTCGACAAGACCACGGTGTCGCGGCGGGTGGCTGCGCTGGAGGAGGCGCTTGGCGCCGTTTTGGTCGAGCGCGGCGGCCATGGTCAAATGCGGCTGACCCGTACGGGCCGCAAGGTGGCGGGTCAGGCAGAAGCCATGGAGGATGTGGAGCGTCGCATTCGTGCCGACCTTGGCGCGCAACCCGATGGGCTTGCCGGGCGCGTGCGTCTTTCTACGGTGCCCATTCTGGCGCATCATGTGTTGCTGCCGCAATTGGGCGAGCTTTGTGATCTCGCGCCGGGTTTGAAGGTCGAACTTCTGGCAGAGGCGCGGGATGCGGATGTGCTGGAGGGAGAGGCCGATATTGCCTTGCGCCTGGCGCGTCCAAGAACTGGTGGGCAGGGGGTTTTGACGCGCAAAATTGGTGTCATGTCTTATGGGTGTTACGCGGCCAGCATGGTAGGCGGCGATCTGCCTTGGATCGGTTTTGAACCAAACATGCAGCATCTGGAGATTGCACAAGCGATCGAAACTTTGGCCAATGCGCCCGGATCACGGCGTGCCGGTCTCTCTGTGAACGACGCCGAAGGTCTCTTGCGGGCGGTTCAAGCGGGGCTTGGGATGTCACTTTTACCTCGGATCATTGCAGATGCGGTGCCGGGCCTTCGCCGCTTGGATGTGGATGAGACCCACATCCCGGAGCGAGAGCTTTGGGTACTGACGCGCCGCGATCAGGCCGGGCTGGACCGGATAAGGGTGGTTCAATCCTGGTTAGACGGCATATTCAGCGCGGCGTGAGTGCCAGCCGCTTTTCCCGCCAGATCACGAAGCTGATCGCCACTACACCCGCAGCGGAGGTCGCAAACATGATCCAGAGCAGAGGGAAGGCCCCTGTATCGGGTGCCAGAAGCGCGCCAGCCAAAGCCGAAAGCGCCGCGCCGCCACCAATCATCAAAGCTCCTGCCAGCCCGCTGGCGGTCCCGGCAAGATGAGGTCGCACCGACAGGGCGCCCGCCGTGGCGTTGGGGATGGTCATCCCGTTGCCGAGGCCCATGAGAGTCATCAGGCCAAAGAAACTAAATGCGCTGCCGATCCCTGCGTAGAAGAGCGTGAGGTTGAGCGCGACCCCGCCCGTGGTGACAAGCGTGCCCCAAAGCACCATGCGGTTGACGCCCACACGCACCGAAAACCGGCCTGAGGCGAAGTTGCCGAGGAAATAGCCGATGGCGGGTGCCCCGAAGAATAGGCCCAACTCCGAAGGAGAGAGCCCGAAGACCTTGTCGCCCACATAGGGTGCACCGCCGAGATAGGCAAAGAACGACCCGGAGGTGAGGGCGGAGGCAAGCGCATAGCCCCAGAATCTTGGGGAGGCGAAAAGAGCAGGATATTCAGTCAGTTGCTCGGCAAAGCTACGGCCCTGCAAGGGCGCGGTCTCTCCCAGATCGGACCAGGCGAGCCATGTGACGACAGCCCCCAAGGCAAAGAGTGCCCAGAAGCTTGCCTGCCAGCCAAAAGCCTCGTCAAGCACGCCGCCGATCGCCGGGCCGATCATTGGCACCACGGCCATGCCCATCGTCACATAGCCGATCATCGAGGCCGCGTGTGCTTCGGGCACCATATCGCGCACCACCGCACGGCTGAGGACCATCGCGGCGACAATCGTGGCTTGGATCATGCGAAAAGCCAGGAAGACCCAGACATTCGTGGAGAAGATGCAGCCCAGCGTGGCCAAAAGGAAAATCAACAACCCGCCGATGATCACTGGTCTTCGGCCAAACCGGTCTGAGATCGGACCCAGAATGAGCTGTAGCGTGGCGTTCACGGCAAGATACACCGCGACCGAAAGCTGCATCAGGCGATAGTCGGTCTCAAAGTAGGCAGTCATGCCCGGCAGCGAGGGCAGGAAGATGTTCAAGGCCAGCGCAGACAGCCCGGCCAGAAGGATCAGCGTGAGAATATGGGGTGGTGTGGCGCGATCCAAAAACCGCACCGGCGCGCGTGGTTGCATGGGTTAGGATTAGGCGGCTCTGCGGGGGATGTCCATTGCATTTGCGACGCTGGAAAAGACGGGATATGCCAGGGGTGTAATTTGCAGTTTTGCAATTTGTAAAATGGAAGTTTCCTAAAATTTGCAAATTTGCTCAATTCTTCTTTCCTGAGGTGCTGTGACTCTCTATTATCCGCGCAATTGGTCAAGGGGGCTCCCGATGAAAGATATCCTGCAGGAACTGGAAAATCGCCGCGGTCAGGCGCGGCTTGGTGGCGGTGAAAAGCGCGTTACGGCACAGCATAGCAAAGGCAAGCTGACCGCACGCGAGCGGATCGAATTGCTGCTGGATGAGGACAGTTTTGAAGAGTTCGACATGTTTGTCACTCATCGCTGCAGTGATTTCGGCATGGAGGCCAACAAACCGCACGGGGATGGCGTTGTCACTGGCTGGGGCACCATCAATGGCCGCCAGGTCTATGTGTTCTCGCAGGATTTCACCGTTCTGGGGGGCTCTGTCTCCAACACCCATGCGCAGAAAATCTGCAAGATCATGGACATGGCCGTGCAGAACGGCGCGCCTGTGATCGGCATCAACGACTCAGGCGGCGCGCGCATTCAGGAAGGTGTCGACAGCCTCGCAGGCTACGGCGATGTCTTTCAACGCAACATCGAAGCGTCAGGCGTGGTCCCGCAGATCAGCGTTATCACCGGCCCTTGTGCGGGTGGGGCGGTCTATTCGCCTGCGATGACCGACTTCATCTTCATGGTACGCGACAGCTCTTACATGTTTGTCACCGGCCCCGATGTGGTCAAAACCGTGACCAACGAACAGGTCAGCGCCGAGGAACTGGGAGGGGCCTCGACACATACCAAGAAATCCTCAGTCGCGGATGGCGCGTTTGAGAATGACGTAGAGGCCATGGCCGAGGTGCGCCGTCTGGTGGATTTCCTGCCGCTCAACAACCGTCAGCCCGTGCCGGTACGCCCGTTCTTTGACGATGTGGACCGGATGGAAACCTCGCTCGACACGCTGGTGCCCGACAATCCCAACATGCCTTATGACATGAAAGAGCTGATCACCAAGCTGGCCGATGAAGGGGATTTTTACGAAATTCAGGAGGATTTCGCCAAGAACATCATCACCGGCTTTATCCGGCTAGAGGGGCGGACGGTGGGCGTTGTGGCCAACCAGCCGATGGTGCTGGCCGGGTGCCTTGATATCGACAGCTCGCGCAAGGGCGCGCGGTTTGTACGGTTCTGCGATTGCTTTGAAATTCCAATCTTGACGCTCGTGGATGTGCCGGGGTTCCTGCCGGGCACGTCACAGGAACATGACGGCGTGATCAAGCATGGCGCAAAGCTCCTCTTTGCCTATGGCGAGGCGACGGTGCCGAAGGTGACCGTGATCACCCGCAAAGCCTATGGCGGGGCCTATGTGGTGATGTCCTCCAAACATCTGGCGGGCGATATCAACTATGCCTGGCCCACGTCAGAGATTGCCGTGATGGGCGCCAAAGGCGCGACCGAGATCATCCACCGCGCCGATCTCAATGACCCTGACAAGATCGCCCAGCACACTGCCGACTACGAGGCCCGCTTTGCGAACCCGTTTGTGGCCGCCGAGCGGGGTTTCATTGACGAGGTGATCCAGCCCCGCAGCACACGCAAACGGGTGAGCCGGGCCTTTGCTGCGCTTCGTAACAAGAAGCGCAAACTGCCGTGGAAAAAGCACGACAATATTCCGTTGTGATATGAAAGAGTACCTCGACTACCTTAACGCAAGTATTGACCGGTATCGCTACTTGGCATCTGGCAGCGCGCTATTGGTAGCGACGCTGTTGGTAATGGCCCGATTCTCAAATGACGTTCCCCTGTTGTTCAACTTGGTGGCCGTACTTTCAATTGTCGCTTGTGGATTTTCGATGTTGTGCGGTGCATTTATCGTGGGTCGGTTGCATGTCGTCAAAGTTCACATACTAGACACAATTGCTGCGCGTGCCTGTCGTGCTTCTGGAGACAAAAGAGAACGAGATAAATTCGCGAAACTATACTTCGGTGGAAGCCTTGGAAACGAAATCACCGATTCAATTCTGGATAAGGTATTCGGCATCAAGAAGTGCGGTCGACTTCTAAAGGAGATGACGATGTTCGATCTTGAGTGCGAGCTTGAGGGATGTGAAGCACGCCTAATCGTTTCAAGCGTGGTTGGTGTTGCGTCGTTTTGTTTATTCGCATTGGCTTTTTTGATGACTGGGCTTTTCATATGACCCAGCTCTACAAAAACCAGGCCTTCACCATTGCCTATGCCGATGATGGCAAATTCGTAGGCGAGGGGCTGCGCGCCTTCTTCGAGTACCGCCAGCTGGGCATCGCCAAGGCCACGCAAGGCAAGTTTGGGGCGCATGTGATCCGGGCGGTGCCGGGGATGGAAAGCCCGGCGGAGTGGCATTCCCATGAGCTGGAGTTCCAGATGGTCTATGTCACCAAGGGCTGGGTGGTCTTTGAGTATGAGGGCGAGGGAGAGCATATCCTGCGCGAAGGCTCTTGCGTGCTGCAACCCCCTGGCATCAAACACCGTGAAGTGCGCCATTCCGATGATCTGGAACTGATCGAGATCACCAGCCCGGCGGAGTTTGCCACCAATCCGGAAGATGCGCCTGCATGAAACTTGCGCGTCTCACATATCCCTTGCTGGCCCTCTGGGGCGCTGCGGCCTTGGCGATCACGCCGGAGGATGTGCAGACGCGCATCTCGGACGCCAAGTTCGAGACCGCAACGACCGTGCTTTTTGAGGCCAAGGATGGGTCCCAGAAACAGCGGGAAGTTTTCCTGTGGGTCTACCAGACGAGGTTGGGGCAGATCCTGAATTCCCGCGCACCCAATGCGGCGGAAACCGCCGAACTGAAGCGTATTTGCAAGCAGATGCATCGGCTGGCGTCCAAGTCCAAAGTGGGGGCCTTTGACGCCTATGGCATCGAGCTTGCCAATGGGCGCGGCGATACCTCGCGCCTGCCAAGCTCAAAGCGGGCGGTGTTCTTTTTCTGGGACGAGGGACGCTGTGCGACACCCAGCAAAGGCCAAATTCAATGACATGCCGGGCGGCATATCTGCGGGCGCTTTTGGCGGCTTGCCTGTTATCGGACCCGGTGTCGAGCGCGATGGCGGCGGAGGAGGCTCCCATCGCGCTCCCATCGGGGCTTGAGGCGCATTTGCAGGAAACGATTTCGGACCAGCCGGGCAGTGGCCTTGTCTATCGGTTTCGCTTTGTCGCGCCCGCGTTCACCGGTCAGGAGGATTTCGAGGCACAGACCGCTGATCTTGAGCATCTTTGTAACGATTATGCCCTGCCGCGCATCCCCAAACTGGGCCCGAAACCCGACAGGATTGTGATATCCCTGGCCGATCAATCGTCAGAATTCGGACGTTTTGACCCCGATGTGATGCAGATTTTCGAGACGTTTTCGCTGCAAAGCGGCACCTGTATCTTGGAGCTGTTCTGATGCAAACACAACATCTTGCGGCTCACTCCTTAGCCATGCCCACGTTTGAGGCTTTCGAGTCACAGGCGTCACGCTTTGATGCGTATGCATATCAAATGCCACATTGCTCCGGTATGCTGAACGGTGGTTGCAAATATGCAAACCAAACCTCGGAAGACGAGCAGGCGAGGCGCAAGCCGTGTCGTCTGTTCACGTACAGAGACAGGAGACTAACATGTCGAACAGTATCAAGGGCCTTTTGGCTCTGGCCCTCGTGGCCTTTGTTGGCGCCTGCGCCCAGCAAGAAGAAGAATTTGTCGTGGTTGACCCAGAGCCAATCTCGACTGAGCCGGTCCACACCGGTAAATACAAGTAAGGTCTTTGACCTTGTGTCAGGGCGGGCCTTTGGGCCTGTCCTGAGACCGATCCGGCGGGTCCTTCGCACAAGCGGAGGTGGATCATGCTGAAACACCGCGGCTTTCCGGGGCGTCTTCCGGGCACAGATTTCCAGTTCACCATCCGACGTGCAAACCCCAAGGGCGTGACCCCTTTGGTGGCGCGCGAGCGTTTTCGCGACCGCAGGCCCGCAGACCGTAGGGCCGATACGGCGTTTGTGCGTGCCTTGTGGGAACATTTCGGCGATCAGCCTTTTGAGCGCGGCAATCTGGATGCCGGCCGACTCAGCTGGCTTTTAGACCGCGAAGTGCGCCCCGCAGAGGACCCGTTTGACCCCGAAAGCTATGATGCGCTGCTGATTCTGGACGTCGCCATAGCGCGCGCCTCTTTCCCCGAAGCCTTTGAAGAAGGGGAATTTTCGTGAGTTTCGCGCAGTTTACCCCCCAAACGAGCATATTTTCGCCGATCGGTTGCGGGAATACGCAAATTACAGCCGAAAGGAAAGCCCGCCGTCTGGCAGGCTTGGCGCGGGGCAAATTCATCTCCATGTTGAAGCTCATAGGCGTGGCCTTCCCCCAATGGGCCAACACACACCGTCTATACCGTTACCCTTACCCTAATGGGCGGCTTCGTACTATTTTGTACGGGCCGCCCAATTCTTTTGGGCTTGCGCGGATTACCTCTCAAGGTCGGCAATCCCTTGCGCAAAAATGCAAAAAGCACATATATATAGTTCAAGCCGGGTCAAAACCGGCGATATATGCGTTGAATAACGGCGCTAAATATAGAGGCACATCGACATGCAACTTACAAAATCATTCCCGTGCGCGCTCGTGCTGCTTGGCACGCTTGCGGCCTGTGGCGACACAGCCGGTGAACAAGCTCTTATCGGCGGTGCTGCTGGTGTGGGCACAGCTGCTGTGGTTGGCGGCTCGCTTGTCACTGGCGCTGTTGTCGGCGCTGGCGCCAACGTGGCCTATTGCCAGCTCACAGACGCCAACTGCAACTGATCTGAGCCTGCCTCCTCAGCGAGGCCGGTCATCTTTCGAAAAACCGCTTATGCGCCCTGGCGCATGGGCGGTTTTTTCTATGCCAAACCCTTTGTGCCGTTGGGGGCAAAGGACGAAAAGAGGACTCGTGAATGTTTAAGAAGATCCTGATCGCCAACCGGGGCGAGATTGCCTGCCGTGTGATCAAAACAGCGCGCAAGATGGGCATTGCGACCGTTGCCATTTATTCAGATGCCGACCGCAACGCGCTGCACGTGAAAATGGCGGACGAGGCGGTGCATATCGGCCCGCCCGCGGCGTCAGAGTCCTATATCGTGATCGACAAGGTCATGGCGGCGATCAAGAAATCCGGGGCTGAAGCGGTGCATCCCGGTTACGGCTTTCTCTCGGAAAACCCCAAATTCGCCGAAGCGCTGGAAGCTGCTGGTGTCGCCTTTATCGGACCACCTAAAACCGCCATTGAGGCGATGGGCGATAAGATTACCTCAAAGAAAATCGCTCAGGAAGCCAATGTCAGCACGGTTCCAGGCTATATGGGCCTCATTGAGGATGCCGATGAGGCGGTGAAGATTTCCAATGAAATCGGTTATCCTGTGATGATCAAGGCCTCCGCGGGCGGTGGCGGCAAGGGCATGCGCATCGCCTGGAGCGATGAGGAGGCACGTGAGGGGTTTCAAAGCTCGAAAAACGAGGCGGCGAATTCCTTTGGAGATGACCGCATTTTCATAGAGAAATTCGTCACCCAACCGCGCCACATCGAAATTCAGGTGCTCTGTGACCAGCACGGAAATGGCGTGTTCCTGCATGAGCGTGAATGCTCAATTCAGCGGCGAAATCAAAAGGTTGTGGAAGAAGCACCAAGCCCGTTTCTCGATGAGAAGACCCGCAAGGCCATGGGCGAGCAGTCTTTGGCACTGGCCCATGCGGTGGGCTATGCCAGTGCCGGGACGGTGGAATTCATCGTGGATGGCGACAAGAATTTCTACTTCCTGGAAATGAACACCCGCTTGCAGGTGGAACATCCTGTGACCGAGTTGATCACCGGTGTGGACCTTGTTGAGCAAATGATCCGCGTGGCGGCGGGCGAAAAGCTCAAGATCAAGCAAAGCGATCTGAAAATCGGTGGCTGGGCGATTGAGAATCGCCTTTATGCCGAAGATCCCTACCGCGGGTTCCTGCCGTCGATTGGCCGCCTGACCCGGTATCGCCCGCCTGTTGAAGTGGCCGCTGGCCCAATGCTGGAAGCGGACACATGGCATGATGATGCGCCATCAGGCGAAACAGGCGTGCGCAATGACACCGGCGTCTACGAGGGCGGCGAGATCAGCATGTATTACGATCCGATGATCGCCAAGCTTTGTACTTGGGGTCCAGATCGTGCCTCGGCCATTGAAGCGATGCGCGTGGCGCTCGACAGCTTTGAGGTGGAAGGCATCGGGCACAACCTACCCTTCGTGGCGGCCGTGATGGATCATCCGAAATTCATCTCGGGCGATATGACGACAGCCTTCATTGAAGAGGAATATCCCGAAGGATTTGAAGGGGTAGAGTTGGATGACACCGCCCTGCGCCGGATCGCGGCAAGTGCGGCGGCCATGCACCGCGTGGCCGAAATTCGGCGCACCCGTGTGTCGGGCCGGATGGACAACCATGAGCGCCATGTGGGCGAGGATTGGGTGGTCTCTCTGCAAGGACAGGATCATGCGGTAAAGATCGCGGCAGACCGTGATGGATCCACCGTGAGCTTTGAGGATGGCACCAGCCACCGCGTGTCCAGCGACTGGACGCCGGGGGATCAACTGGCCAAGCTGGATGTGGACGGCGCGCCTTTGGTGCTCAAGGTGGGCAAGGTCTCTGGCGGGTTCCGCATTCGCAACCGCGGCGCGGATATCAAGGTGCATGTGCGCACCCCGCGTCAGGCCGAATTGGCCACGTTAATGCCCGAGAAACTCCCGCCTGATACATCGAAAATGCTGCTCTGCCCGATGCCGGGCCTGATTGTGACTGTGAATGTCGCCGAAGGCGATGAAGTTCAGGAGGGGCAGGCGCTTTGCACGGTTGAGGCGATGAAGATGGAAAATATTCTGCGCGCCGAGAAGAAGGGCGTCGTGTCAAAGATCAATGCTGGTCCGGGCGATAGCCTGGCTGTGGATGACGTGATTATGGAGTTCGAATAACCCCAGATGCCTTGCGCCGAACGGCATATCTTTCCAGCCCTTTTGGCTGGTGCATCGGTCCTGATGGGCTGTGCACGGGACGATGAAGCCTCCATGCGGGACAGGCTTTCGGCTTGGTTCACCTTGGGCGACACACTGGCCTTTGCTTCTCAACAGGGCTGCGCGGCTGGGGCGTTTTTGGTCAAGGATGACACGCCTGCATCAGGTCTGCCTGTGGAACGCGATCTTGGGGCGATGTTGCGTGCCTTGCCGCGTTTTGGCGTGGCCGCTGTGGATGATCCGGCATTGTCACCCGATGAAGCGATGCGCCAGGCGGCCAATACGGACCGTCCGGTCGGCATGGCCATGCGCCGGGCCGCGTTGGAGGCGCGGGACTGTATGCAAGGGGATTTGGCGGCAGAGTTCCGGCGCCTTTTGACCCGGTCCGAGGCGGTCTTGGCCTTTCACAGCGAAGAACGCGCCGTCATGATGCTGGATCGGCCCAATCGGGTGCTGGTGGTGGCGATGGGAGCGGGCGAATGATGGCGCGCGCTCAGCTTCCGCCGCGACGGTCGCGGATTTCTTGTTGCCGTGTGGGCATTTTATCTATCGCGCGGGTAATCTCGCGCACATCCCACGGCAGGGGTTTGCGCAGGAATATCCGCCCATCCTTGCCAATCAGCGCCAGCATAAAGCCGCGCGGATGCAACTTTTCGCGCAAGGCAGACCCGCTGTCTTTGTTCGGATCTGTCAAGACGATCACATCGCGCTCTCGCAAGTCGTCAAGACCTTGGTTCAGAAATGCCATTTGCTGGATGAATCTCGGATCTTCCGGGCTATCGGCAAACACAACAAGCGGTCTGTTTTTCCAAACAAATTCACTCAAATCCACGCTATCACCTGGGAAAATGATCTCCGATGGCGTGGTTTTCGATGTGTCTGCGGCCTCGTCAGCGGATAAGGTTCCTGCTGCAAGTATCAGAAAAGACGTCGTTATCGCTCTTAGCATGGGGTCTCCTGTCACCAAAAATATAGGCGCAGTGAAGAAAAATGCGACGACAGAATGCGTTACAGGTCGAGAAAATTTTAACTTTAAGCCCCCGGTGAGGATTCGCAGCACAAAATGGTGCGAATTCAATGCACATAACCCTGGTTCGACAACCACGGTGGGAAAGGGGTGCTTGGTTATGGATATTCAACTTCATTTGGGGGCGCATCGCACCGCCAATACGAGTTTTCTGCACTATTTGTCGGAAAACAACGACAGCTTGCGCCAATCCGGGCTGGCTGTTTGGGGGCCTAAGCAAACACGCGATGGACTTCTGACCGGTGTTATTCCCGTAGAGGGGCGTCGAACCCCTGCTGAGCAGCTTGAACGCGCCAAGTCTCGTATTGCGCTCAACCTGGCCGAGGCGGAAGCGTCTGGCGCTCATACAGTGCTGGTCACGGATGAAAACATGATCGGCGCAACCCGGCGCAACCTGCGCGACGAACGGCTATACGCGGCGATTGGTGAACGCATGGCGCGTTTTTTTGAGGCGTTTGACGGCAGGATTTCCTCGGTTTCCCTGTCGATCCGCAGTCAGGACACCTATTGGGCCTCATCGCTGGCGTTTGCTGTGGCGCGAGGCCACAGATTGCCTTCGGCGCGAGTGTTGCGCCATCTCAGCCGCTCGACCCGCACGTGGCGCGATGTGATCACCGACCTGGCCTGCGCTTTGCCGGGCATTTCGATCAATGTGCTGCCCTTTGAGACATTCGCAGGTGTGCCAGAAGCGCGGCTGAAGGCAGTGACCGGTTTGACCGAGGTGCCGCGCCGAGCGTCTCGTGAATGGCTCAACCGCAGCCCTGAGCTACGCGTCTTGCGCAAACTCATCAACGATAGAGGGGGTGACAGCAGCTTTTTACCAAATGGTACTGGGCGGTGGCACCCATTTAACACCGAACAAGTCAGCGCATTGCGCGAGGCCTACGCTGATGACTTCTTCTGGCTGCGCGCCGGAGCGGAAGACTTGGCAACACTGACAGAGAAAACATGGCCTGAGACAAAGCGGTTTGAGCCGCAGGAGGCCAAGATGACCAGAGGACGACACCATGGGAAAGAACACAGACGCCTGGCGTGAGATTGCTGAAAAAGAGCTGCGCGGACGTCCGCTTGAGGATCTGACGTGGAACACGCTGGAAGGTATTCCGGTCAAGCCACTCTATACCGAGGACGATCTGGGGTCGCTTGATCATCTGGGCACAATCCCGGGCCAGGCACCTTTCACGCGCGGGGTGAAGGCGACGATGTATGCCGGGCGCCCCTGGACGATCCGGCAATATGCGGGCTTTTCCACGGCTGAGGAATCCAACGCATTTTACCGCCGTAATCTGGCCGCCGGGCAGCAGGGTGTCTCGGTCGCCTTCGATCTGGCAACCCATCGTGGCTATGACAGCGACCATGAACGCGTTGTGGGTGACGTCGGCAAAGCCGGTGTGGCGATTGATAGCGTCGAGGACATGAAAATCCTCTTTGACGGTATCCCGCTTGATCAGGTCAGCGTTTCGATGACCATGAACGGTGCGGTGATCCCGGTTCTGGCCAGCTTCATTGTGGCCGGAGAAGAGCAGGGTCATTCGCGCAGCGTTCTTTCGGGCACAATTCAGAATGACATTTTGAAAGAGTTCATGGTGCGCAATACCTACATCTACCCACCGGAACCGTCGATGCGGATCGTCAGCGACATCATCGAATACACCGCCAATGAGATGCCCAAGTTCAACTCCATCTCGATCTCCGGCTATCACATGCAAGAGGCCGGCGCGAACCTTGTGCAGGAGTTGGCCTATACCCTGGCTGATGGGCGCGAATATGTGCGCGCTGCCATTGAGGCGGGCATGGATGTTGATAAATTCGCTGGTCGGCTGAGTTTCTTCTTTGCCATCGGCATGAACTTCTTCATGGAGGCCGCCAAACTGCGCGCCGCGCGCCTGCTGTGGCACCGCATCATGACCGAGTTCGGGGCCAAGAACGAGCGCTCAAAGATGTTGCGCACCCATTGCCAGACATCGGGCGTGAGCCTGCAAGAGCAAGACCCCTATAACAACGTCATACGTACCGCCTACGAAGCGATGAGTGCGGTGTTGGGCGGCACGCAAAGCCTGCACACCAACGCGCTGGATGAGGCGATTGCGCTGCCCACGGACTTCTCGGCGCGGATCGCTCGCAACACCCAACTTGTGCTGCAGGAAGAGACAGGCGTGACCAATGTCGTCGATCCTCTGGCGGGGTCCTATTACGTCGAAAGCTTGACGGCAGAACTGGCCGAAAAGGCCTGGGCACTCATGGATGAGGTCGAAGAAATGGGCGGTATGACCAAGGCCGTGGCCTCTGGCATGCCCAAGCTTCGGATCGAGGAATCTGCTGCCACGAGACAGGCGATGATCGACCGGGGCGACGAAGTGATCGTAGGGGTCAACAAGTACCGCAAGGACAAAGAAGACCCGATCGACATTCTCGATATCGACAATTCTGCCGTGCGCGACAGCCAGATCGCACGTCTGGAGAAAATCCGCGCCGAGCGCGATGAAGCAGCCTGCGAGGCCACGCTGAACGAATTAACGCGGCGGGCAAAAGACGGCGGCAATCTGCTTGAGGGCGCGGTTGAGGCTGCACGCGCACGGGCATCAGTGGGAGAGATCAGTATGGCTTTGGAAAAGGAATTCGGACGCCACCGCGCCGAGGTGAAAACGCTCGCCGGTGTTTATGGTGCGGCGTATGAAGGCGATGAAGGCTTTGCCGCCATTCAGAAGTCGGTGGAGGATTTTGCGGATGCCGAAGGGCGCAGGCCGCGCATGCTTGTGGTCAAGATGGGCCAGGACGGACATGACCGCGGGGCCAAGGTCATCGCCACGGCCTTTGCCGATATCGGGTTTGACGTTGATGTGGGGCCGCTTTTCCAGACACCGGATGAGGCGGCACAGGATGCGATTGACAATGATGTCCATGTGATCGGTATTTCAAGCCAGGCCGCTGGCCACAAGACTTTGGCGCCGCAACTCATTGATGCGCTTAAGGAAAAAGACGCCAGCGATATTATCGTGATCTGTGGCGGGGTGATCCCGCAGCAGGATTACGAGTTCCTGAAATCCGCGGGGGTGAAGGCGATTTTTGGGCCGGGCACAAACATCCCTGAGGCGGCGCAGGATATCCTGCGGCTGATCCATGAGGCGCGCGCTGCATGAGCCAAAAACGCGGCATGATCCTTGCCGGAATGGCGACCGGGGCACTCTGGGCCATAGGGCTGCTGTGGATTGGCGCTCAGATCCCCGTGCCGATTGCGATGATCCAGCCGGTTCTGATGGGCGCGGTCTTCGGCCCCGGTGTGGTGCTGATGCTGATGATTGCAAGGCTGGCGCAGAGGCGTTTTGGGGATGACACCGCCATTGACGGACAGAAGCTGACCGGCGGCGCGGCGGTAGATCAGGCCGTGCTGACGAACACATTGGAACAGGTCGTGCTGGCGCTTTGCATCTGGCCGCTGGTTGGCTTTTTCCTGGGCGCGGGAACGGTTCTGGTGCTGGGGCTGGGGTTTGTCGTGGCGCGACTGTTGTTTTGGGGGGGATATCACCTCTCGCCGCCGCTGCGCGCCTTTGGCTTTGCCGCAACCTTCTATCCCACACTCTTCGCCGCGGTCTGGGTCATCTTGCGGCTTGTCTCGGGCTAAAGCGTTTCGCGATAAACTTAACTCACAAATGATCGCGAAACGCAGCGCGACACCCAATCGTTGCACGTGTTTCGCCTTTCGCTGATGTCTCAGGTTAAAGGCGAAACGCTTTAAACTGGTGCAGGTTTAGAAAATCTGCTTTGCATTGCTGTGTGTTCTGGCAAACAAGGGACGGATGGCACGCTGGCCGATTGCCTGGAGAATTCCTTGCAAAGAAGAGTGCTGAGACATGATAGTTCTGGATCACTTTGCGATTGCCGCTGAAACGCTTGAAAGCGGTCGGGCCTATGCCGAAGGCGCCCTAGGCGTGCCGCTGTTGCCCGGCGGGCAGCACCCGCATTTCGGAACACACAACCTGCTTTTGGGATTGGAGGACGGGCTTTATCTGGAGGTGATCAGCATTGATCCAGATGCGCCTGCACCTGAGTATCCCCGCTGGTTTGATCTGGATCGCTTCACCGGTCGAGCGCGGCCAACAAACTGGATTTGCCGGACCGATGATCTGAACGGGTTTGTTGCTGAGCACCCACAGGCAGGAACACCTGTGCCGCTGGCCCGCGGCGATTTGAGATGGCAGATGTCCGTGCCACCCACCGGAATTCTGCCATATGACAACATGTTCCCCGCCGTTATCGAATGGGCCAGCGCGGAGACACCAGCGCGCCGTTTGCCGGCATCCGGATGCCGTTTGAAAATGCTTACGATCTCTCATCCTGATGCTGACGAATTGCGCCAGACGTTGGCACCGGTGTTCCAAGAGACCCGCGTGCGCTTTGAAACGGCCCCTTTGGGGCTTGTTGCCGAGATGGACACGCCATCAGGTGTGCGTGTGCTGGAATGATCCTGCGCGCGGCCACGGATGCAGATGCAGAGGCCGTTGCGCGGATTGTGAACCTCTATATTCGGGAGACCACTGTCAGTTTCACCGAGATTGAAAAGACGGTGGATCTAGTGGCGCAAGAGATCGCTGTGCGGCAGGCCGAGGGCAGGCCGTTTTTGGTGGCACAAACCGATGAAGGGGTGGTGGGATACGCCACCTATGATCAGTTCCGCAAAGGCACGGGCTATGGTCGCACGATGGAACATACGGTGATGCTGGCCTCTGATGCGCGAGGGCATGGGGTGGGCCGGGCTTTGATGGCGGCGTTGGAAGATCATGCTATTGCGCACGGGGTTGGGTCGTTGATGGCCGGTATCAGCGGTGAAAACACAGAGGCCGTCGCGTTTCACCTTGCCCTCGGTTATAAGGAGGTGGGGCACGTTGCGCAGGTGGGTTTCAAGTTCGGCAGATGGATTGATCTGATTTTGTTACAAAAACGCCTGTCCCACGGATCAGACAGCCGCTAAAGTTGCGCCCATGTCCATCTGGAACCGTATCTCCGAAGCGCTGTCGGCGCTGGCCAAGGGCGAGCCGCTTACGCGGGTCTTTGACGCGCTGCGCACGCCGCCCGAGCGCAGCGTGGCGTTTGCCATTGCCGTGATCGCGCTTGGGGCCAAGATGGCCAAGGCCGATGGGTTGGTCACGCGCGATGAGGTGACAGCCTTTCGCGAAGTCTTTCAGATCGCGCAGGATGATGAGGCCGGTGCGGCAAAGGTGTTCAACCTCGCACGGCAAGATGTTGTTGGATTTGAGGATTACGCTCAGCGGATCAAGACCATGTTCGGGGCTGAGATGGATACGCTTTTCGACCTGATGGAGGGCCTCTTTCACATCGCCGTGGCCGATGGGGTCTATCATCCCAACGAAGATGTGTTCCTTGAACGTGTAGCGGAGATTTTCGAGATCCCCGATGCGCAGTTTCAGGTTCTGCGCAGCCGGTTTGTACCAGATGCAAAGCCCGATCCTTATGCGGTTCTGGGTGTGGATCCAAACGCGCCAATGGACGAAATTCGCAGTCATTACCGTAGTTTGGTGCGTGACATGCATCCTGATCGCATGATTGCGCGGGGCGTGCCGCAAGAGGCCATTAAGCTGGCTGAAAAGCGGCTGAGTGATATCAATCACGCCTGGGAGGAGATCAGCGGAAAGGGCTGAGATGCGCATCGCCACTTACAATGTGGAATGGTTCAATGCCCTGTTTGATGACAAGGGCAGGATGCTTGACGATCAAGAGCTGTCGGGACGCCACGGTGTAAGTCGACATGAGCAGCTTACAGCGCTTGGCATTGTGTTCACCGCATTGGATGCGGATGCGATCATGGTGATTGAGGCTCCGGATACCAACAAAAAGCGCGCCACTGAGCCTGCGCTGGAAAACTTTGCTGACAAGATGGGGTTGCGCGCGCGTAAAGCATTGATTGGCTTTGCAAATGCAACGCAGCAGGAGATTGCGCTTCTCTATGATCCTGATGTGCTGAGCTGTCGGCACGACCCACAAGGCGAAGAGACAGGCAAGCGCGGGTCGCCGGATGCGCCCCGGTTTGACGGCGTGTTTCGGATTGATCTGGATATTGATGCGACAGAGGACCTGGTGGAATTTTCCAAACCCCCGCTGGAGATTGCGGCCCAGACAAAAGGTGGGTTTGCATTCCGCATGATCGGCGCGCACCTGAAATCCAAGGCCCCGCATGGCGCGCGCAACCGCGATGAGGCGATGCGCATGGGCATTTCCAACCGGCGCAAGCAACAGGCGCAGGCGGTGTGGTTGAGACGCCGGGTGGAAGCGCATCTTGAGGCCGGTGAGTCGCTTATCCTGCTTGGAGATCTCAATGACGGACCCGGTCTGGACGAATATGAGCATCTTTTTGGGCGCTCGTCGGTTGAGGTGATCATGGGCGATGGGAAGCGCACAGAGCTCACGCTCTACGACCCGCATGCCAAGCGTGCCCTCAGGCGTCGGATCGGGGCGATGAACACCACCGCGCGCTTCTATATTTCCCAGGAAAAACGGTATCTTCAGGCGCTTTTGGACTACATTATGGTGTCGCCTGATTTGCAGGCCCAAAAACCAAGTTGGCGTATTTGGCATCCCTTTGATGACCCTGATTGCTGGAAGATGCCAGAACTGCGTGACGCGCTCATTGCGGCCTCCGATCACTTCCCGGTCATCATGGATATTGACCTGACGTCTTAAAACTTTCGCCCAAATCGATTATATTAGGGCAATGAAGCATATGATTTACCCTGTGGTCTTACTGGGCGCACTTGCGCAACCCGCTCTGGCCGAAGAAGAAGGCCCGTCGCTTATGGAGCGCGGGGCGCAGCTTTTCATCGAAGGGTTCATGAGGGAAATGGAACCTGCCTTGAAGGATCTTCATGGCATGGCCGAGGACATGGAGCCAGCTCTCCGCCAGTTCATGACAGAGATTGGCCCCGGTTTCATGGATCTGCTCGGGCAGATCGAAGATCTGAGCGCCTATCACGCGCCGGAAATCCTGCCCAATGGCGACATCATCATTCGCAAGAAAACCCCAGCCGAAAAGGCGGCGGAAGACAGCGATGGGGATATCGAAATTTAACCTCGGGCGACCCGGACTTTCGTTTCTGCCTCAAGGGTTTCTGCCAGAGAGTTGAAGCGCGCCTCAGCGACTTCGCCGAACATTGGCTCAGCGGCTTTGGAGAGTTTCAACGTCAGGTGCCGCTTTTTGGGTTTCCACACCAACTCGCCCAATGTCTCGTCCTTACGCAGCCAGAACATCGCCGCAAGGCGCATCGCCTTGCCAAGCACCTCGGCTTGATGCTCATCCTGTGCCGTGACCAGCTTGGTCAGGGCCTCAAATCGCGTGCCTTCGCGCCGGTTGGAGTAGCGATGCATCAAGGCCAGCCCCAGAAACACGCGCTCGGCATGTTTCAGACCACCCAGATTGGCGCGTGTGGCGTTGTCAAAGCAATCCTCAGCTCGGTAATCGGGATGCGCGCGCCAACTGACGTCATGCAAGAGGCAGGCCGCCTTGATGATCCGAAACTGGTCCTTGGGCACGGAGCGAAACAGTGGCTGGACAAAGTTGAACACCATGCGACCGTAACCGGGCAGGCGGGCGTCTTTGGCCTCGGCAAACCGGCAGGCTTCAATTAAAGGATCCCGGTCGCGCAACGCCTGCGGCATTTGCTCATAGAGAAGCCCCTCACGGATGCCATAGCTCGACACGGCGATGTCGCGCGGCTTAAAGGTCTTCACCACCTGCCGCAGCACGTCGATGGCAATGACAGCAAGGTCCATCCGCGCGGTGGACACACCGGCGCGTTGGCGCAGCTCTTCTTGATCGCATTCGCTGATATAGGCCGCTGTGGCGCGCACGGATTTCGCGCTCATCCGATATTCGTGCAGCACATGAAGCGGATAGCCGCGTCGTTCCATGTCGATCTTGGCGATCGCGCGCCAGGACCCACCGACCAGAAACAGGCGGTTTTTCTGCTCGCCCATCTGGTCATACATCGCGGTTAGGGTGTCGCGAATATGGGCGCGACGCGCGCGCTTGCCGCCTTTGAGGTCTTTGAGTTTCAAGGGACCAAGCGAAGACGTCAGCCGCTCGCCTACCTTACCACCGTTGATCTCGGCCAGTTCCATGGACGACCCGCCAATGTCACAAACAAGGCCATAGGACCCGGGCCACCCCAACAGCACGCCTTGCGCAGAGAGCCGGGCTTCTTCTTCACCATCCACGACCCAAAGCTGAATGCCGGTCTCGCGTTCGACCTCATCGCGAAAGGCCGGGCCGTCCTCGGCTTCGCGAATGGCCGCCGTTGCCACCGCCGTCAAAGGCCCGTCACAGATATTTTCTGCCAAAAGCTTGAACCGCTTCATGGCGGCCAGCGCGCGTGCACGTCCATCGGGGTTCAAACGCCCTGTCTCCGACAGGCCCGCACCAAGCGCACACATGATCTTTTCGTTGTAAAAATAGGCCGGGCTTCGGGCGGCACCGTCAAACACCACCATGCGCACAGAGTTTGATCCCACATCAACGACGCCCACATGGCTGAGCGCCTTGGCGCGGGGGTCATCGAATAGCGGGCGGCCAAAAGGCCCCCAATCGCTCTGTGCGGCGTCGGTCGTTCCGTCCATGACATCCCCGGTTCTGCTGCGACGTTTATGCGTCAGCGTACGCAGTTCGGTCAATCAGTCAGTCTTCGGTGTGCGTCAGCTGTGGCACATCGGATGCGCCTGCCGATCCGCGTCCCGAAAGCGATGGGTTTTCCATGAAAAACCGGTGGCAATTGAAGGCAAATTCACCCTCTGGAACGGGCAGGCGCTCGAACCGTCCTTCGGGCGACATGACCCAGCTTTGCGCCACATCCGCCATATTGGCCGCCATGATCTGGCTGACGATCTGGGCCTTGACGGTTTTGTTGGTGATCTCGATCAGCGTTTCGACCCGGCGGTTGAGGTTGCGGCTCATCCAGTCAGCAGAGCTGATGAAAACCCGCGCCTTTTTCGACGGTAGTCCGGCACCATTGCCAAAACACACAATGCGCGAATGCTCCAGAAAGCGGCCAATGATCGATTTCACGCGGATATTGTCGCTCAAACCCTTGATGCCTGGTCTGAGGCCACAAATGCCGCGCACCACAAGGCTGATCTTCACTCCGGCCTGACTGGCCTCATAAAGCGTGTCGATCACGTCCTGTTCGATGAGTGAGTTCATTTTGGCCCAGATCATCGCCGGTTTACCCGCCTTGGCGTGCTCCATTTCCTGACGGATCATATCGATGAGCTTGGGTTTCATGCCTTCTGGAGAAATGGCAAGGTTTTCAAGCATTTCCGGCTGGGCATAACCGGAAAGAAAGTTGAACACCTTGGTGGCATCGCGCCCAAGCGCCGGATCACAAGTGAAAAAGCTGAGATCGGTGTAAATCTTGGCCGTATCGGGGTGATAATTGCCGGTGCCGTAATGGGTGTAGGTGACAAGGCTATCACCCTCGCGGCGCACCACGGTCGAGATCTTGGCATGTGTCTTGAGATCCATAAACCCATAGACCACATGCGCGCCCGCACGTTCCAAACGCCGCGACTGCCGGATGTTGGCGGCCTCATCGAAACGTGCTTTCAACTCGACCAGAGCAGTGACGGATTTGCCATCCTCTGCCGCCTCGCAAAGCGCTTCAACAATGGGAGATTTTTTGGACGTGCGGTAAAGCGTCTGCTTGATCGCCACGACATCGGGGTCCCGTGCCGCCTGGCTGAGAAACCGCACAACCATGTCGAAGGTTTCATAGGGGTGATGCAGCAGCATGTCCTTTTGCCGGATCGCCGCGAACATGTCGCCATCATGGTCTTGCACCCGTTCCGGCACGCGTGGCGTGAAGCTGGGCCAAAGAAGGTCCGGGCGGCTGTCGATCACCAGCTCCTTGAGGTCCGCAAGGCCAATCATGCCTTCGACCTCAACCACCTCATAGGGTTTCACATCCAACTCACGCATGATGGTTCGGCGCAGTTCTTCGGGCGCACCAGACGACATCTTGAGGCGGACAACCTCGCCCCGGCGGCGACGTTTGAGGGCCACCTCAAACTCGCGCACCAGATCTTCGGCCTCTTCCTCGACCTCAAGATCGCTGTCCCGCAGGACGCGGAAATTGCAATGTGCCTTGTAGGTGTAGCCGGGAAAGAGATGTCCCAGATGCAACAGCAACAACTCTTCCAGCGGCAGGGCGCGATGCGCGCCGTCTTCAGAGGGAAGGGTCACAAAACGGTCAATCTGCGCGGGGATCGGCAAAAGCGCCTGCAAGGGGCGCTTGTCGGATTTCCGTTCCATCTGAAGGGCCAGCGAATAGCCTAGATTGGGGATGAACGGAAAGGGATGTGCCGGATCAATGGCCAGTGGGGAGAGCACCGGAAAAACCTTGGTCAGAAAGGTGTCTTCCAGAAAGCCCTCATCTTCCTTCGACAAGCTTCTGCCATCCAAAATGGAGATGTTCTCTGCCTCCATTTCCTTTCGAAGCGTTTGCAGTGTGTCCTGCTGATCCGCCAAAAGCTTGCGCGCATCCTCGTCGATGAGGATCAGCTGTTCTGCTGGCGTCAGCCCGTCGATGCCCGGTGTGGTGTTGCCTGCATGGGCCAGCTCACGCAGGCCTGCGACGCGCACATTGTAAAATTCGTCCAGATTGGTGGCGGAAATCGACAGAAACCGCAGACGTTCCAAGAGCGGCACGCGCGGGTTTTTGGCCTCTTCCAAAACGCGCCAGTTAAAGCCAAGCCAGCTCAGCTCGCGGTTATAAAACCGCCCACGTCCGCTCACATCCAAGCCCTCCGGCGTGACCGGTTCTGGGAAGGGGGATTTCAAAAAATCTGCGTTGCTCATCCGGGGCTTATGCTAGGTTTTGGTAACGGGAAGATGACGAGTGTGCCTGTATCAGCCCATCTTGTCCAGAACCTCTTTGGCCAGGGCGCGGGTGACGGCGCGCCCCTGCGCAAGGGCAGCGGCGTCCAACGCTTCGACCGTAGCCTGCACGGCGGCGCAGGATCGATCAATGCGGCGCACAAGGTAGGGCAGGACATCGGCGGTGGGCACCACTTGCCTGTCATGGAAAAGCTTGGCCATAAGCGCGGTCAGGAGCACATCATCAGGGGCTTCAAGTGCGACTAGGGGCGTGCCTTGCAGGCGACTGGCCAAATCGGGCAGGGCGATGGGCCAGAAATTCGGCGCGTTTTGTCCGGTGAAAAGAAGGCTGTGTCCTTCGGCCAGAACCAGATTGTGCAGATGGAACAGCGCCTCTTCTGCCTCGGCGTTACCGGCAATCTGGTCAACATCCTCGACCGCAACCGAAGCGCTTGCCAAGCTGGGAATGTCGGCTGTAGCCACGTCTGCAGCAGCTACGATTTTGGCGCCGGACAGTGTCGCCCAAACATGCACCAAATGCGTCTTGCCCGAGGCCTCGGCGCCAACCAGCGCCAGTTTGCGCCCCGGCCAGCTCTGCCAGCCTTCAATCATGGCAACTGCGGCAGCATTGGCAGAAGACACGAAAAAGTCTTCCCGCCCGTGGGCTATTCTGACGGGCAAATCAAAGCTGAGCTGCTGAGGCATTAATCCGCGTCCTGCTCCGGCTCTAATCCGCGATAGAGCTTGCTGCCAAGGTATTGCCCGGTCGCAAAGCGCGCCAGAACACCGATGGCAGCAGCCACAGGCACAGCAACCAGCATGCCCACGAAACCAAAGAGCGCACCAAACACGGACAGCGCAAAGATGAGCCAGACGGGATGCAATCCTACCGAACTTCCGACCAGTTTGGGGGTGAGGACATTGCCCTCAAGCACCTGACCAATCATGAAAATCCCGGCCACCAGACCGATGGATACCCAGTCACCCCAGAATTGGAACAAGGCCAATCCGATGGCCAAGGCCCCGCCCAGCAGAGCGCCGATGTATGGGATGAACGTGATCAGCCCGGCAAAAGCCCCGACCACGAGGCCAAACTGTAGCCCAACAAGCATGAGCGCCACGGCGTAATACGTGCCCAGCACCAGACAAACGGTGCCCATGCCGCGAATGAACGCGGCCAGCGTGTTGTCGATCTCTCCTGCCAGATGGCGAATAACCGGCGCATGGTCGCGGGGCAAAAGGCGATCAATTTCCGCCACCATACGGTCCCAGTCATAGAGCAGATAGAACGCCACGACTGGCACGATCACCAAGAGCACCACAACATTAATCAGGGATGACACCGAGGAAAGAACGGTTTCGATAAGTTGCCCACCCCGTTCCTGAATGGTCTCGCCCACGGAAATCAGGGACTGGCGTAGCGTCGAGGTTTCATCGACCAGTTGCGGGAAGCGGTCGGTCAGGAACGCCTGCAAGTCATTGAAAAGCTGCGGGGCTATGTTGATCAGGTTGGCGGTCTGCTCGACCAGCGTCGGTATCACCAAAAGCGCCATGACCACAAAGATCATCAAGGCGATCAGCGTGATGATCGTAACCGAAACAGCACGTGAAAACCCCATCTTTTCAAGACGGTCCGCGACTGGATCAAGAAAGTAAGCGATGGCGCCGCCAAGTACAAAGGGCAAGATTACATCGCCCAGAAACCATAGCAGCAGAAAGAAAAAACTGCTGCGAAGCCCCAGTATTTCAGCTGTGTTGAGACGGGAAGTGCCATTTGCCCTCAAAATGTGTTCGCTTACACATTGCGTATGACGGGCAGGGTTTCAAGAGGCGCTCGCATTGGAACGCCCCTTGAAAAGTCAGTGTGCTTTAGTGGCAAGCAGGGCGTGTACCCGGCAGCAGCACTTTGTCTACAACGTGGATCACACCGTTCGACGCCTTGATGTCTGCGATAACAACATTGGCGCTCTCGCCCGTCCCATCTGCAATGCTCACACCACCCGCATCTTTGGTAATGCACAGACGCTCAGATGCCAGAACCGGCTTGAAGTAGTTCGAACCACCTGGAATTTGGCCGGCGGTCAGTTTGCGATCATCAACGTGATAGAGCAACACGTTGGTCAGCTGGTCTTTGTTCTCTGGCTTCAGCAGTGTTTCAACTGTGCCTTCTGGCAGAGCGGCAAATGCGTCATTGACAGGGGCGTACACAGTGAAGGGGCCTTCACCGGACAGCGTTTCCGCCAGGCCTGCGGCCTGAACCGCGGCCACGAGCGTGGAAAAACGTTCATCCCCTGCTGCGATCTCGACAATATTGGCGGCTTTTGCGCCAGTTGCCAGTGTAACGGCCGTTGCGGCCATTGCGGCAATCTTGAAGATCGATTTCATTTCTAGTACCTCTTTTTTTGCTAGCATGCTCTGTGCATGTGCATAGAGCTACGCGGATACGTGCGGATTGGTTCACTTTCCGCACGTATCTTTTTCTCAGATGCTCCAATTCCCGCCGATCCCGTCTTGTTTCATTTGGACCAAGGTCATAAACGGGACCGAACGCCAGTTTTGAAGATGAGAGTGCCCATGCGCCTGTCCCGTTATTTCCTGCCTGTGTTGAAGGAAACGCCGTCCGAGGCTCAGATTGCCAGCCACCGCCTGATGCTGCGGGCGGGCATGATCAAACAGTCGAGCGCGGGGATTTATTCCTGGCTTCCGCTGGGCTTCAAGGTTTTGCGCAAGCTGGAAAATATCGTCCACGAAGAACAAATGCGCGCGGGACATATCCCGATGCTCATGCCCACGTTGCAATCCGCCGATCTGTGGCGCGAAAGCGGGCGCTATGACGATTATGGCGAGGAAATGCTGCGCATCCGCGACCGGCATGATCGCGATATGCTCTACGGTCCGACCAACGAGGAACTGATCACCGATATCTTCCGCGCCCATGTGGGCAGCTACAAGGACCTGCCGCTAACACTCTACCATATCCAGTGGAAGTTCCGCGACGAGATCCGGCCGCGTTTTGGCGTCATGCGCGGGCGTGAATTCTTCATGAAGGACGGCTACAATTTCGATTTGACCAAAGAAGACGCGCTACATTCATACAACCGCCATTTGGTAAGTTATCTGCGCACCTATGAGCGTATGGGCCTGCAAGCCATTCCGATGCGCGCCGATGGCGGGCCGATTGGGGGCGACTACACCCACGAGTTCCTCGTTCTGGCCGAAACGGGCGAATCCGAAGTGTTCTATGACAGCGAGATCACCGATCTGCGCTTTGGAGATCGTGAGATTGATTACGACAGCGTGGAGCAGTGTCAGACGGTTCTGGAGGAATTCACATCGCGCTATGCGCGCACGGACGAAACCCATGACGAGGCGATCTTCAACGAGGTGCCCGAAGCGCGCCGACGGTCGGCGCGGGGCATCGAAGTTGGGCAAATCTTTTATTTCGGGACAAAATACTCTGAACCTTTGGGTGCCACGGTCCAAGGCCCGGATGGCAAGCCCGTGCCGGTGCATATGGGCAGCCACGGCATTGGCGTGAGCCGTCTCATTGGTGCGATCATTGAGGCAAGCCATGACGAGAACGGCATCATCTGGCCTGAAGGTGTCACGCCTTTCCATGCCGGGATCGTCAACCTCAAGCAAGGCGATAACGAGGCCGACGCCGCCTGTGACGCGCTTTACACCTCGCTGACCGCCTTGGGTCTTGAGCCGCTTTATGATGACCGCGATGAGCGGGCAGGAGGCAAGTTTGCGACCATGGACCTGATCGGCCTGCCTTGGCGGATCACGGTGGGACCAAGGGGGCTGAAAAACGGCGTTGTCGAGCTGACCAGCCGCAGAACCGGCGAAAGCGAAGAGATGCCGCCAGAAAAAGCCATTGAAAAGATTGCGGAAATCTACGCGCCGCATCACCGGAGCGTGGCGGTAGAGCCTATGGCACAGCGCAGTTTCCACACCTGGCTTTAAATGCTATACTGTCCTCAATAATAAAAAGAACGAGGCAGGATTAGTATGATGAGAGCACTCGCTTTGGCGGGCGGCATCGCCGCTTGTGCAGGGTTTTCCCAGTTCCCTGAATACTCGCAACAATATTATCAGCGCTTGTCCGGCGCGGTCGATGAATTGGCCGTGATCGTGGCCGATTTTGACCGGGACGCCACGGCGCTGGGTCTGGATCGTGGCGCGGCCATACAACAGCTCGAACTTGGCTCAGCCATGGGAGAGGCAAGGGCGCTTTCCATGTCCCGCGTTTTCAAACGCCACGATCGGTTGAGTGAGGATTTGTCTCAATTGCAGGGGCGCACATCCTTGGAACGCGCATTCACGCCGTGGCGTTTCACCGAGCCGAAGCTGGCGCAGGAAACGCTGGCGGATTTCCGGCCTGCTGTGCCGTTGACCTTTGAAGGCATCGGGTTCGCCGCAATGGGTCTGGCCGTTGGATACGGGTTGATCAGCATAGTGCTTGGTTTTCTCGCCAACCTTTTCCGCCGCAAAGACCGCGCACCGCAAGTGAACTGACCGCCTTCCGCTTGACCCCGGCGCGCTTGTTGACCAATGTCCGCGCAAACGAAAACCTGAGGTCCAGAGTGGCAGCCCAACCGGCACCTTTTTCCGCATTTGAATGGATGATCGCCTGGCGATATCTGCGCGCAAAACGCGCCGAGGGCGGCGTGAGCGTGATGACCTGGATCAGCCTGATTGGCATCACGCTGGCGGTGTTTGCGTTGATCGCAACGCTCTCGGTGCGCTCAGGGTTTCGGGCTGAATTTGTGGACACGATTCTGGGATCCAACGCGCATGTGACGGTCTACAGCGTCGGCACAATGAACGAGACCACGCGCCAGATTGACCGCTCTATTCCAAACTACGCCGAGATGGCCGAGCGCGTGCGCGAGGTCGAAGGCGTCACCCGCGTGGCGCCCTTGGTCAAAGGGCAGGTCATGGCAAATTCGCGTGACCTCAATGCAGGTGTGCAAGTCTTTGGAATTGCTCACGATGATCTGCTGACCTTACCGCGTATTGCCGACCCGGAAACGGGTCTGGGCGATATCGAAGCATTCAATTCAGGCAAAAATGAAGAAACTGGCTTGGCCCCGATTGCCATCGGATCAGGCGTGGCGCGAACCCTTGGGATTGGGGTGGGCGACAAGATCAAACTGATCAACCCCAACGGCGTGAAAACCGCCTTTGGCACCAACCCCCGTATCAACGCCTATGACGTGGTCTATATCTTTTCTGCCGGGCGCTATGATATCGATCAGGTGCGCGTTTACTTGGCCTTTGAAGAGGCGCAGAGCTTTTTCAACCGCGAAGGCACCGCGGACGAGCTTGAGGTCATGGTCACCGACCCTGAGGCGGTGGATGACATGAACCTGCCCCTCTTGCGCGCAGCGGGCGACGGATCACAGGTCTGGACATGGCGAGACGCCAGCGGCGGGTTCCTGCGCGCGCTGGAGGTGGAAGACAACGTGATGTTTGTCATCCTGTCGATCCTCGTGCTTATTGCCGCCATGAACATCACCAGCGGGCTGATCATGCTGGTGAAAAACAAAGGCCGGGATATTGGTATTCTGCGCACCATGGGCCTGACCGAAGGGTCTGTTTTGCGTGTCTTTTTCATTTGTGGCGCGATGACAGGTATCCTCGGCACGCTCTTTGGCGTTATTCTTGGGTGCCTTTTCGCGATTTATATCGACCCGCTCTTCAGCTTCGTGAATTACATCATGGGTGGTGGGGTCTGGGACCCGTCGATCCGGGGGATCTATAACCTGCCTGCCAAACTGCAATTCTGGGATGTGATGTCGGCCATTGGCCTGTCCCTGGGCCTGAGTTTCATCGTGACCATCTTCCCGGCAAGGCGCGCGGCGCGGATGAACCCGGTTGAGGCGCTGCGCTATGAGTGACGTCATGCTGCGCCTTGATGGGCTCTCCAAGACCTACAACAGCGGCAAGACCAATGCGGTTACCGTGCTGCAGGACGCAAAGCTTGACATCAAGGCGGGCGAGATGGTGGCGCTTGTGGCTCCCTCAGGGGCGGGAAAGTCCACGCTTTTGCACATCGCGGGCCTGCTCGATACGCCCGATACTGGCACGGTTGAGATTGGCGGCGTCAATATGACAGGGCTCAGCGACCGCCGCCGCACCATTGCACGGCGTCAGGATGTGGGCTTTGTCTATCAGTTTCACCACTTGCTGCCGGAATTTACGGCTGAGGAAAACATCGTCCTGCCGCAACTCGCCAACGGGATTGCCAAGAGCGACGCCGAGGCGCGTGCGCGCGATCTTCTGGCGCGCGTCGGCATCGCGGACCGCGCCAGCCACCGCCCCTCGGCCATGTCAGGCGGCGAACAACAGCGCGTCGCCTTTTGCCGCGCTTTGGCCAATGCCCCACGTCTTCTTTTGGCGGATGAGCCAACGGGCAATCTCGATCCGGGCACCTCGGATCAAGTGTTTGCCGCCCTGATGGACCTTGTGCGCGGCACAGGTCTCGCGGCGCTCATCGCCACACACAACCTTGAGCTGGCCGCGCGCATGGACCGGGTGGTGAAGCTCGACGGTGGTCAGGTGGTGGCGGCATAGCTGCCCAAAACAGGGGATAACATGAAACTGTCTTTGAACGAGATCGAAACCACGTCAAAAGCCGCGCTCTTGCGCCACGGCGCGGCAGATTGGGTGGCCACGGAAGTCGCTGCGGCCATTCGCGAAGCCGAAGGTTTGGGCAACAAGATCTGCGGGCTCTACTACCTCGAAAGCTATTGCCAGCAGTTGAAAACCGGTCGCGTTAAAGGTGATGCCGACCCAGAAGTCACACGCCCCCGGGCTGGAACAGTTCTTGTGGACGCCAAGTATGGCTTTGCGCAAGCCGCCTTTGCCCGGGCTTTGCCCGAGGCTTTAAAGGCCGTTGAAGAGGCCGGTGTGGCCTCTCTGGCGGTCTGCCACGCCCATACATGCACCTCTCTGGGCTATTTCACGGCCCAAATCGCGCGCGCGGGCTTCGTTGCGCTGGGTATGACCAACGCCACACCTGTTGTCGCCCCTCCAGGAGGCAAGCACCGCGTGATTGGCACCAACCCGATTTCCTTTGCTGTGCCAGACGGGCAGGGCGGTGTTGCGATGCTCTTTGATCAATCCACCACAACCGTGGCCCTGGGCAAGATCACGATGGCCAAGGCCGCAGGGCAGTCCATTCCCGAAGGCTGGGCCGTTGATGCCGATGGCCAGCCCACCACAGACCCCGAAGCGGCGCTCAAAGGGTCGCTGGTCAGCATGGGCGGCTACAAGGGGTGGGGTTTTGGTCTGATGGCTGAATTGCTGGCCTCCGGTATGACCGGAAGCCTTGCAGGCGTGGACATTGGCCCGCTCAAAGCCCCCGAAGGCGAACCCCATGATATTGGCGACTACTACCTGATTATGGATCCCGCCACATCGGGCGCGTTCTTTGATCGTCTGGCCCAAGTGGAAACGGCTGTTGCGCGGGACGCAGAAGCGCGGATTCCCGGGCAGGGGCGTCAGGTGGCCGATCCTGTGGATATCGAAGATTCCGTTTGGCAATCAGTGCGGGCACTTGCAGGTCACTAGGCCCTGCGTCAGCTGCAGCTTGTAATTGCCTGACGGCGTGCCACCTCTGGGTCCTTGCTTGAACTGCGAATGATGGCGCGGCTTTGCGAGACCGAGCACCCATCGATGGTGATCGCACGCCCACGGCGCACCGCAACAAGCACATCATAAAGTTCTGGGTCCGAAAGTTGCGTAAACTTTGAGACACTGAACCGGCGTGGAACCAAGTCCGATGGGTTGAACTCCTGCGCTTCTTCCGCCGTGGCGATGGATGCCGGAGCCGCAAGGCTGGTTGTCAAAATCGACAGGATCACACCCTTGCGGATGAATGTGTTAAAACGGGTCATGTGCTCTGCCTTTTGGATTATGCCCATGATATGGGCGCGATGCTCTCACATGCAATCCACGTTTGCGAGAGGAAAAACTCAAGCCTGTTGCGTCACGAATACACCCGCGGCCATAAGCCCAATACCCGCCGCACGTGTAAGCGACAAAGGCGAGATCGGATTGCCGAACAAGCCAAACTGGTCAATCAAAGCCGCAGAGATAAGTTGGCCAAGTAAAACGAAAAAAACTGCATTTCCCACGCCAAACCTTGGCGCGATGAAGGTGATGGAAAGCACGTAGAACGCAATCAGCACACCCCCCAAAAGCAGGTGCTTCGGAACCTTGGCGACACCCGAAATAGCCGATGGGCCATGAATCAAAAGCACCACCAGTGTGGCCAGAAACGCAACTGTGAAAAGGATCGCCGCCGCCGCGACCGGCGAGCCAAGCCGCACCCCGAGTGCGGCATTCAAAGCGGCCAGAAGAGGCACGGCAATGCCGGCAAGCAACATGACGGAAGCGTATAATGTGGTCGGCATGGGAAAGCTCCTTCGCCATTTCATGTGGGGTTTCATCTTCGTTAAATCTGATCCAGATCAAAGTGCAAAGATCAAACATGTGCATTTGCTATACCCAACACTTCCCGTGGTGCGGGAGACAGGCCCAGGTAGACGGATTGCGGGATCCCGAACCTGGGTCCTCGTCGGGCCAGGAGAGATGTTCATCAGAAAAATTGATTACCTCGGATGCCGCGCTACTTGTGCCCAAAGGAGACGCTGCATGCCCCGTTGGATGATGCACCTGAGTTTGGTCGTGGCAATCACATTGTCGCTGGCCTTGGCGGCTACAAAACCGGCTCATGCGGATGATGCGGCTCGGCAAGTGATTTCGGATCAGCTGACCGCCTTTCAGCAGGACGATTTTGCCACTGCCTTTACCTTTGCCAGCCCGATGATCAAGGGCATGTTTGGCACTTCCGAACGCTTTGGCGAAATGGTGCGCAATGGGTACCCGATGGTTTGGCGGCCATCGGAAGTAGAATTTCTGGACACACGCGATGTGGGCGGCGCGCTGGTGCAGGACGTGTTGATACGGGATGCGGATGGCGTCTACTACGAGCTTGAATATGAAATGATTGCGGGAGAGGACGGCTGGAAGATCAACGGGGTGCGCGTGCGCAGGGCCGGAGAGGGAACCGCCTGACCTGTTGATCTTTGGGCCCGTTGTGATTGAGCATTGGGAATTGCCCACGTCGTGGAAGCTGGTAGTCTCTTGATCAGACAAGGAGACGCCTCATGCTTTCGATCGATCCATCCGCAGATATTCAAACCGTCATCACCACTTTTGAGACCTCCCCCGGCGCGTGTCAGGACCTTCTGGATGAGCTGCGCGAGGCATATCAGGCGTTTATCTCCAGACAATCGGGTTTTGTGGCAGCTGGTCTGCACGTCAATGACGCACAGACGCGCATCGCCAATTACTCTCAATGGGAAAGGCGAGAGGATTTTCTCGCGATGCTGCGCAGCGACGAAATGCGTCGGCGCAATCGCAAGATCAATGAGCTTTGCAAAAGCTTTGAGCCGGTGATGTATGACGTCGCGGAGAGCTTTGGGTGAGCGAAGATATCGACACTGCGCAGGAAATGCGCGCTTTGCGCAAGGAAGTCGCGCGGCTCAACAAGCTGTCCTTTGTGCGCATTCACAACTCCATCCCAAAACTTCTGGGTTACAGCTTTGCCCGCGGCTTGGCCTTTGGCCTTGGCACCGTTCTTGGCGCGTCCGTGCTCTTGTCTCTGGTGGCCTGGTCGGTGAGCCAGGTGGAATTCCTGCCGGTGATCGGAGAATGGGCCGCCGAAATTGCCGATCAGATGGAGGCCGCACGGGAGTAGCTTTGCTGGTTTGTCATCTCAAAGGAATTCGTGGGCCAGAGGAAACCCCCGGCCCACGAACCCACCTACTACCCAATGGTCGAGCTCTCGCCAAGCTCGCCTACTCGATAAACGTCCTTGCCAGGCGGTCGCTGATGGGCTGCGCCAGGTATGAAAAGGCCGTTCTTTCACCGGTACGGACAAACAGATCCGCCGGCATGCCCGGTAGCAGGTCCAACTCGGCAACTTGCGTGGGCTGATCCGCATCAAGTTTCACACGTGCCATGTAAAACTCCTCGCCTGTGCGGTCATCCTCCAGCGCATCTGCCGAGATGTCGAAAATCTGGCCAGTAGCTTCGGGCACATCCGCCTGCGCAAACGCAGACAGACGAATTCGTGTTTGCTGACCGATTTGAAGCTTGTCGATATCCGCGGTTTTGACGCGCGCCTCGACGATAAGCTCCTGATCCGCGGGAACAATATCAAGAATAGCTTCACCTGGTCGGATCACGCCACCGGTCGTGGAAACTTCGAGATTGACCACTCGGCCGCTAGAGGGCGCAAGGATCTCAATGCGTTTGCGGCGTTCTGCAGCCCCGGCAAATTGGGGGGCAACCAGTGCAAGCTGAGCCTCGACGGCAGCTAGTTCATTGGCAATCGCCTCGTCACGTAATTTCTGGGCGCTGACTCTGGTCAGTTCCAGCTCTCGCGACTGATTTCTGGCCTGTGCGATCTGAGTGCGCAACGATGCATCAACCCCGGCCAGCCGTTCTGCTTCGACGCGGCGCGCGCTGATGCGCGGAACCGTAACGAGACCCTGATCATAAAGCTGCTGCAAACCAGCCAGCTCTTCTTTGGTGATCTCCAGTTGGCGGCGCGCAGAGTCGCGCTGCTCTTCAAGACCGATGACTTGGTCTTTCAGTCCCAAAATACGTTGAGACGCAATCTCCATTTCGGTGCGCCGCGCACGGGCTTCGGTGTCAAACAGTTGTTTTTGAGTCAAAAACGCCGTGTACCAATGCAAACGATTCACGTCAGGATGTAACTGTGCCAGAACATGCGCTTCTACAAAGCTTTCCTGGCCATTGATCTGTGCCAGAAGACGCGCGCGCCGTACGCTCAACTCCCCGAGTTGACTGCCGAGCACGTTCAGGTCGACGTCAATATCAGTGCTGTCCAGGCGGACCAGTGGCTGACCGTGTTCAACAAACTCACCGTCGGAGATTAGAATGGCGCGAATGGTGCCGCCATCGATATGTTCGACCGTTTTGCGATTGCCTTCGACCACAAAGGAGGCAGGAGCGACAACCGCGCCATCGAGTTTTGAGGCGAAGGACCAGTACAAAGCACCGCCGACAAAAGTCAGCAAGACGAAAACGCCGAATAGAACATAGCGGCCAATTTTGGGTTCATACTGCGTGTTCGGCAAAGCATGTGTGTGATCTAGATGCGCGAGAGACCGCGCCTGTGAGTGCGGGACAAGCTGTGTCATTGGATGGCTTCCTTGACAGAAGTTTCGGTTTCAGAGGCCGGCGTTTCACCAGGGGCCTGTGCGATTGTCTTTTTGGGCGGAGTCGTAAGGACGTTTTGGCGGTTCATCTGGAGCACGTCGTCCTTGTCGCCAAACTGGGCCTGTGTGCCCTGACGCATGATCAGCACCTTGTTGACCGCCTGAAGCGTAGCTGGCCGATGGGTCATCACGATGGAAATAGCACCACGATACTGCGCTGATTGGAGCGCCTGCCGCAGCGCGGCTTCGCCTTCGGCGTCGAGATCCGAGTTTGGCTCATCGAGCACCAGCACAAAAGGATCTCCATAAAGCGCTCGGGCCAGAGCCAGTCTCTGACGTTGACCGCCAGAGAGGAAAAACCCTTCGCCGATTAATGTCTCGTAGCCATCAGGCAAAGATGAGATCAACTCGTGCACCCCGGCCTCACGCGCCGCGCGCAGAACTTCGGTGTCGTCGATCTCGGTCGAAAACCGTCCAATGTTTTCGCGGATGGTGCCGTCGAACAATTCAACGTCCTGCGGCAGGAAGCCGATCATCTGGCCGAGGTCTTGCTCGTTCCATTTCGACATTGGGCTGCCGTCAAGAAGGATTTCACCGCGTTGTGGGGCCCAAATGCCGGACAGCATTTTTCCCAACGTGGTTTTGCCCGATCCACTCTGACCAATAACGGCCAGCACATCACCTGCATGAAGTTCGAAGTCGATCCCACGCAATGTCGCATTGACGGCCAGCGGTGGGCCGGCCTGACCAATTTTTACCACCATGGACTGATACGCGCGTGGCAGGCGCAGACGCTGTTCTTCTTCCTGGAACTCCTCGGTCAGATCCTTGATTTTTTTGTAAGACCCGCGCGCGGCAAGAAATGTACGCCACTGCCCGATCAACTGATCAATCGGGGCCAGCGCACGCGCCAGAACGATTGTCGCGGCAATCATTACGCCTGCGGTGGTCTCACCAGTGATTGCCAGAGCAGCACCGAGGCCGAGAATGGCGGACTGAAGGCCCATCCGGATGGTTTTGGACAGCACGGAAAAGCCAGCGATCCGGTCCGACGTAAGGGTTTTGTGGACATGCGCCTCGCGCTGGAGGTTGGCCCAACGGCGAGACAGATCACCTTTCATCCCAAGGGCATGAACCACTTCGGCATTGCGATCACTGATTTGGAAGAGTGCATCTGAGCGGCTGCGGGCCTCAGAGGCCAGTTGCATAGGTGCACGGGCGCGGACGTTGTTGATCAGGGCCATAATGGTAAGGGCAATAGCACCGGCCAACCCGAGCAGGCCCAAATAGGGATGCAATACATAAAGCACCAGAAGGTAGATCGGGATCCAGGGCGCATCAAAGAACGCGGTCAGGGTCGTGCCCGAAATGAATTCGCGGAAGCCGTTGATGTCATCGACAAGGTTGTCACCCGGAGCGCTGCGCCCATCGACCCGGCGGCGCATCGTGGCGCTGAGAACAGGCGCGCCAACATTGAGCTCGAATTTCGCGGCGAGACGATTGAGAATGCGCATCCGGATGAGGTCGAGACTTGCGGTGACAACAAATACGCCGCCTAGAAGCAAGGTCAGAGCCACCAACGTTTCCATATTCTGGCTCGTCAGAACCCGGTCGTAAACCTGAAGCATGTAGAGGGGGCCGGCGAGCATAAGAAGGTTGAGAAAGAGGCTAAAGAAGGCAACGGCGAGGAACCCTTTGCGAAGTGAGGACCAAGCGCGTTTAACGGGGCTAGGTTTCTTAAACATGGGAGATGCCTTTCATGAGTGGCGGAGGACGACGCAAGGCCGCCCTCCAGGGGTTGTTATGCAACGAAATCGTCGTCGTTCAGGTCAGAGCTGCTGACGCCGGCGAGACGCACTGAGCCTTGATCGCCGAAGCTGATGAGCGCATCGGCCCCATCCTGGCTGACGCTGACCGGGCCGCCGAAGTCAGGACCGAAGTCACCGAACTGCAGCTGGTCAAGACCGACCTGGAAATCCTGGATGAGGTCGTTGCCGAAGTTTTCGCCGAAGACGAATGTGTCAGCCCCTTCACCTCCGATCAGGATGTCATCGCCACCCTCACCGTTGATCAGATCGTCCCCATCCGCACCGTTGAGCACGTTGCTCAGGTCGCTGCCGAGGATCACGTCACCATCATCAGAGCCGATCACGTTCTCGATTGAGCTCAGAACATCGGTTTCAACCTGGTTGTCGATCACATCGAGACCGACAACACCGGTGCCGCCTGTGGCATTCACATCCAGAGTTGCGCCTGCATCCACCAGCGTGTCTTGCACAACCGGACCATTGGCTCCGGCAGGTGCATTATGCAGATGGATGGCCGAAACAACGCCCGGGATCGGGGTGTTCAGGTCCGCCTCATTGAGGCCCACAACGCTCAGCTCGGACGAGTAGACCACTTCACCAGCCTCGTTGAACGAGATGGTCAATGTGGCTTCGCCAGTGGCAAGGCTGTCAGATGTTGGGCCAGGTTCCTGTGCCGCATCCAACGATCCTGCCAGCTCGATCACACGGTCATGACCAACACCTGTGTCACTGACAACTTCCAACTGACCGCGGATTTCGCCACCCGGGAAGTCAGATGTGTGGATGTTGTAGTAAAGATTACCGGCGAGCGCCTGCTCAACGAACTGTGCCCCGTTGGCAATGGCCGAACCGAACTGACCTGGACTAACAACAGCCTGATTTGCGACAGACACGTTAAAGCCTGTGTCGCGTGTGGCCGTGCCGTTGCCGTTGGCATCCAGATTAACTGTGACCGCGACGTCGAGATCAGAGAAGTCTGCCGTGTCAATGCCGTCACCACCATCGATGAAGTCATTGCCCAGACCGCCCGTGATGACGTTGTCCGCTTCACCGGCGATGATCACGTCATCACCTGCGCCACCGACGATTTCGCCATTGGTCACTCCAAGGTCGACAAAAATGTCATCGCCGTCACTCAGCAGAACGTTGCCGTTGATTACGCCTTCGTCATCGTTGACGATGGTCACGGTGCCTGCATCCGATGCATCGATTGCATTCACGGTGCCGCGGATTTCACCTTCGTTGAGCACGGCACCCAGATGGTTCAGTCCACCATCAACACGCAGGCCAGCAGCAGCGTCTGAGCCTTCAGAACCTGCAATCAGACCTTCGTTGATCACAACACCTGCGAAAGACGCATCTTCCTGACTTGTGAAGAGACGCAGCCCGTCACCAACCTGATTTCCTTCCACCGCGTCGCCGCGACCTTGGAAGACACCGCCTTCTTCGTTGACGATCACAGCCGAGACAACGTCACCCGCTTCATCACCTGTTTGCAGCGAAACAGCAGATCCGTTGTTGCCGAGGCCTGCATCAACCGTGCCGGAGTTGGTGAAGGAATAGTTGTCAGCAGTACCATCAGCATAGACGGTGCCGTTGCGCTGGTTGCCGGTGCCAAGGATGTCGCCTTCGTTGACAACTTCCAGGCCTTCGCCATCAATGTTCAGCGCGCGGCTGTCAGACGTCACAGTGCCACGGTTCACGAAAGAACCGCCTGTGTGATCACCAGTGCCGAAGTACACGCCGTTCTGGCCGCCTTCAAACACACCACTTTCTTCGTTGACCAGCTCACCTTGGAAGTTGATGTTGTTGACGGAACGGAACGCACCGACTGTGCCATTGGCACCTTCAGAGGCCACCAGACCAGAGTTGACGATCGTTCCGTCAAACGTGCCGGAGTTGCCGACGTTCCCAATCCGGATGCCGTCGCCTGCGGCGTTGACACCAGCAGCGGCGTTGCCGCGACCTTGGATTGTACCTTCGTTGTTGAGTTCGAACGTGTTCTCACCGTCGATCTCAGCACCAAAGCCAGACCCTTCATTCCCTTCGCCCGCATCGATGACACCGGTTTCTAGGTTGTTGAAGGTAAAGTCTTGGGCTGTGCCATCGGCATAGACGGTGCCGTTACGCTGGCTGTCCGTTCCGATAATGTCACCGGCGTTGTTCACTTCCAGGCCGATGCCATCGATGTTGAACGCGCGACTATCAGACGAAATGGTTCCGCCTTCGAGGTTGTTGAACACACCACCAGTGTGATCTGCGCCTTCGCCAGCCACTGGGTTACCAAAATAAACACCGTTCTGAACACCGGAGATATCGCCGGAGTTGTTGAACTCTCCTTGGAAAGACACACCGTTTACAAAGCGAACACCGGCAACCGTGCCGTTTGCACCTTCGGAGTCGATGGTGCCTGTGTTGTTGATGACAGCGTCGGTTGTTCCAACATTGCCAACATTACCGATACGCACACCGTCGCCAGCGGCATTGGTGCCAGCTGCGGCATTGCCACGGCCCTGAATGGTGCCTGCGTTATCAAGGGTAAAGGAATTCGCCCCATCTTCTGCGTCACTGATTTCAACACCAAAGCCGGAGCCTGTGTTGTCTTCGCCAGCATCGATTGTGCCGGTGGACAGGTTGCTGACCTCAAAGTCATCCGCTGTGCCATCGGCGTAAACGGTGCCATTGCGCTGGTTGTCTGTGCCGCGGATGTCACCACCGTTGACCAGGTTGACACCCGTGCCGTCGATGTTGACCGCGCGGCTGTCGGACTGAATGGTGCCGAAGTTCAGCACATCGAGGTCGTGTTCGCCCTGACCGATGTAAAGACCATTGGCTGCACCCTCGATCACACCTGTGGACGTGTTCAGGATTTCACCTTCGGCATTTGCGCCATCAGCGATGCGGATACCACCGGCTGTGCCTTGCTCACTCTCTGACGAAATCAAACCTGCGTTCACAATCTCGGTGTCGAGGACAGCACCTTCTGCGCCATCGTCAATCCGGATGCCGTCGCCCGCCAAAGTGGTGTTAGACGCGGCCTGACCGCGACCTTGGATGACGCCACCTACGCCGTTGAAGATGTCGGTTTCAACAACGTCGCCAACCTCATCGCCAACCTGCAGCGAGATACCCGCGCCCTGGTTGTCTTCACCGGCATCGATTGTACCGCCCGAGAAGTTCGAGATCGTGATGTCTTCGGCTGTGCTGTTGGTGTAGATCGTGCCGTTGCGCTGATCACCAGTGCCGACGATGTCGCCGAAGTTGCGCACATCAATGCCTTCACCTTGGATGTCTACCGCGCGGCTGTCGGATGAGATCACGCCGCCACGGAAGTTATCGAGGCTGCCTGAGCTTTCTGGTCCGGCGAACTGCACGCCGTTGAACTCACCAGCGATTTCACCGAAGTTGCGGATGTCCGCGCTGCCGGTCACCTGAATGCCGGTCGCCAGTGCGTCTGGTCCACTGTTGGCCTCGATGCGGCCAGAACGGAAGTTGAACACATCCACGTCTTCGCCTTGCGCCTGAACAGCGGCTACGGCGTTGTTGGTTGTAATCTCACCAAAGTTCAGCAAACGCGAAAAGTCGTTCGCCAAAACAAACGCGGGCGTGTCATCCACGACTGTGCTTTGGAAGAAGTTGTTGAACAAGGTCTGACCGTCGCGGGTCGTCTCTTGTGCCAGCGACGACGACGTCAACAGACGTGCGCGCAGGCTGGATAGAAGTTGGAAAAGCATGGGTTACTCCATCATTCTTGCTTTGATATGCAGTCGCCCCTCGCAACGGGGGTTCGTACGAGCAAAGGTCTATGCAGCCGGCCTGGTCAGCAGAAATTCATGTTCCGAATTGGTCCTATAACCAACGCGAATACTCACGGGGTTCGTGAAAGAGCAGCGGCTAAAAGCGCATAAAAACCGGGGCTTAAGCCTTGTTGATATTGACGCACAGATTATTCACTGTCGTGTTTTGACAAATCCGTCAGCAAACGTGATTGCGTTGAGGGCATGTATCGCGTGTATTTTGTGCGACATGGCGGCAAAAGCGGGCCACAGCTTCGACACTCGCAACTTTCAAATCGCGAACGGATCATATGAATTTTAGAGACCTGGAATATGTTCTTGCGGTTGCACAACACGGCAACTTCAGCCAGGCAGCGGCGATCTGCAACGTCTCGCAACCTGCTCTGTCCAATCAGATCAAGAAACTGGAGCAAGAGCTCGGCGCAGATTTGTTTTTGCGCCTCAGCGGCGAAGTCCGTTTGACCGAATGCGGACAGAGCGTGGTCAAAATTGCAAAACGCATTTTGGCTGACGCGCAACAGCTCAAGGATACCGCCACGCAGTTTCGCGAACCCGAGGCGGTTCCGTTCAAAATCGGTATGACGCCAACCCTGGCACCCTATCTGACGCAGTATTTTGCGGAACTGTTCAAAGATCTTTTCCCAGGCATGAAAGTGGTGATGATAGAGGATCTGCCACACAATATGCTGCAGATGGTGGAAGATCATAAACTGGACACTGCACTGGTCGCCAAAATCAATCACACCGGTGATCTGGACTTTACGTCAATCTGGTCGGAACAGCTTTATTTGGCGATGCGGGAAAATCACCCTCTGAGTGCCCTGGAGTCAATCGCCCCAGACGACGTACCTGCGCATGACTTCATTCGACTGCCGTATTCTTTTGGATATGAGCTGGAAGCCGAACTTCCCTCTCCCGATAGTGGATCACGGATCGGGAAGCGGTTTGACCTCTCGGCCTTGCGCTTCGAAACGGTTTGTCGTCATGTCTGTCATTCAGATGATTGCACGATCGTCTCGGCCCTTGCGGCCGAACAGTTCAAGCGTGACAACTGGCCAATGAGCTTCGTGCCCTTTGAAGGACCAGGCAACCTGCGTGATCTGGGTGCCGCATCCCGCGCAAACTGCCCACGCAAACCACTGCTGATGAAGATTGGCGAGTATATCCAAAATTCGCCGCCCAAGGGGGTTACCCCGACTTTCTTTTCAGAAGCGGACTAGCGCGCAGTTTCGTCTCCAGGTCCGGTTCGTTGGGTTCTGCAAACATTAGACTGCCCAACCTTTAAGTCATCGTGCGCTCAGGAATGCCATGTCCCAACACATTGATTTGCACCGCAAGAGAATTTAGCAAGTTTCGGGTCGCGTGATGCGCCGCGTCGTGGCACACCGCCGACATGACTGACCAACCATCTCCGCGTATCACACCGATGGCCGCTCTTATGCTTCTGGCGTTGGCCGCCGTGTGGGGTGGATCGTTCTTCTTCGCCGAGATTGCCTTGCGCGAAGTGCCGCCCTTAACGATCACGCTGCACCGGGTGTTTTGGGCGGTGCCGATCCTTTTTGTCGTCGTGCGTCTCATGGGGCTACACTTGCCACGTGCGCCAAAGATCTGGGGGACCTATCTGGTGATGGGCGCGCTCAACAACGCTATTCCGTTTTCGCTCATCTTCTGGGGCCAGTTGCAGATTGAAAGCGGTTTGGCGTCGATCCTCAATGGTACAACAGCGGTGTTTGGCGCGGTGGTCGCTGGCGTGCTGCTCAAGGACGAGCCTTTGACCTTGCCCAAAATCATCGGAGCGCTTTTTGGAGTCGCCGGTGTCGCGGCAATCATGGGTGTGGATTTGCTTTCGGGGATCGACCTGCGCAACCTTGCGCAACTGGCGGTGCTGGGGGCGGCGCTCAGCTATGCATTTGCCTCTGTCTGGGGCAAAGTGGCGCTGGCCGGGCAGCCGCCGCAAATGAACGCGCTGGGCATGCTGATCGGGTCGACGATCCTGATGATCCCGGTGGCTTTGTGGGTCGATGGTGTGCCGCGCTTTGATCTTTCTGCGTCCGTTTGGGCTGCGCTTCTGGCTGTGGCGGCTTTGTCCACGGCGCTGGCCTATCTGCTCTATTTCGCCATTCTCAAACGCGCGGGTGCCGCCAATCTGATGCTGGTTACTCTGATGATCCCGCCCTTTGCCGTCGGGCTGGGCGCGGCGTTTCTTGGCGAGACCCTTGGTTCTGAGGCGTTGATCGGATTCGCCCTTATTGCCGTGGGACTTGCCGTAACGGACGGGCGCCTTTTTCGGCGTCGGACGTGACCCAGATCAAGGCGTGATCTCTGCAGATGTGGCAGGATTCATCCTGAAACATTCACAGGAGGTCCAAATGTACAATCACGTAGTCGTTCCGGTGTCTTTCGACGAAGACCGCGATGCCGCCGGAGCCATGGAAATAGCCGGGGCAGTCATGGCCGAAGGGGGCCGCATTTCACTTTTGCATGTGATCGAACAGATCCCGGCCTACGCAACCTCGTATCTGCCCGCGCACTATATGGATGACCGGCACGAAGCGATCCAGGCCGAGCTCGACAAGCTGGCCAAGGACCTGCCCAACGCCACCGGCGTGGTGGTGGATGGCCACTCGGGCCGCACCATCCTGGATTGGTCCAGCGACAATGGGGCCGACTGCATCGTTATTGCCAGCCACCGGCCCGGCATGCAGGATTTGCTGCTCGGCTCCACGGCCCATTATGTGGTGCGCCACGCCAAATGCGCGGTGCATGTGGTGCGCTGACGCAGGTGGCTTGAGTTGGGCGCGTCTCGCGCCCACATCCTTCTATAGAACAGGCAGTTTTATGGAGGATGAGAATGAAATGTCCGGTGGACGGAGAAACCCTTGTGATATCGGATCGCTCGGGCGTTGAGATCGACTATTGCCCGCAATGCCGCGGCGTGTGGCTGGATCGCGGAGAGCTGGACAAAATCATTGAACGGTCTGCCCCCGAACCGTCGCGCGCGCCCCGACGAGACGCACGAGACTGGGACGAGGACGACCGCCCACGGCGCAAGAAAAGCCGAGGCGGGTTCCTGGAAGATTTGTTCGATTTCTGAGTATTTTTAGACAGTGAAAGCCGAAAGCGTTGAGCTTTCACTGTTCAACCAAATACTCAAATTCCGACAATTGCTCCATGCCGCGCCGCGCGTTAACCTGACCGCGGGAGGGGGCATGCACAAAATCATCGCACTCTGGGCGCATCCGCGCTCAATGTCGACAGCGACAGAACGGATCATGCGTGAACGCGGGGATCTGATCTGTTTGCATGAACCGTTCATGCATGACTATTATGTGGGGCAGGGCCGCGATTTTCCCGGCTTTGAGCCCGTTGAGGGACATCCCACCGAGTATGATGGCATTCTGGCGATGATGGAGGCTGAGGCCGCCAGCCAGCCGGTGTTCTTCAAGGACATGGCCTACTATGTAGTGCCGCGCATGTTAGAGGATGTTCAGGCTCTGGGCCGGATCACGCATAGCTTTCTCATCCGCTCCCCGCTGGCCTCGATCCTGAGTTATTACAAGCTGGATCAAGGCTTTACGCTTGAGCATGTGGGGCTTGAGGCGCAGTGGCGGCTCTATGAGGCGGTGCGCGCCGCCGGCCATGAGGCCGTGGTGCTGGATGCCGAAACCGTGCGCGCCGATCCCAAGGGCACCATGCGCGCCTATTGGGCGCGGGTGGGGCTGGAATATCGCGAGGCGGCATTCGACTGGCAGGCCCCGCCGCGCGAGTGGGAGCATGTCAGCGCCTGGCATGAAGAGGCGATGACGTCCTCTGGGATCCGCACAGCCGATGCCGAGGAAATGCTGCGCAAGGAGATGGAGTTTGAGGCGCTTGCCGAAGAGGTGCCGCATCTGCGGGACTACCTGGATCACCATGCGCCGTTTTACCAGAAGCTGAGTGATGTGGCGCTGAAGGTGTGACGCTCAGGCTAGGACACAGGCGCTGACGGGTCGCAGGCACGGAAGGCGGCCAGAGGTTCAGCAATGCCTGCCAGAGGGAAAGTGACATTGGTTTCACCGGCGATGGCGGTTGTGGTGTCGTTGAACTGCAACCCATCAAGCACATTGCCAAAGCCCGTGTCGGCGACCGTCAAAGACCGCTGATCCTCGCTCAGTTGATGGCGATCCGTGCCGATGCGGCGGGCTTGTGGGCCGGTGAACTGCATCTGGAAGTTTTCGGTTTGCGGCCAAGGGGCCGTGCGCGTGACCGTCACTGTGTAAAGCGGCTGCGTCGGGTCATAGGTCAGCTCTATGGCTGCCTCGGCTGTGGCATGGCTCAACCGACAAGGCAGGCCGGGGGTGAATTCCCAGGCTTGGAGCGAGGTGGGCAAGAGGCAGAGGAGGGCGATGTGGCGCATGTTGAGGGAGGTAGGGCGGTTTGGGGTTTGGGCGAGGGAGATAAAAGAGTTGAGACGAGCGCCATGTGCAAAGTTCCAGTACTTGGCTGAATAAACGCCACGTGTGTTGCGCGAGTAGGGTGGGCATTCTGCCCACCAAGGCAACGTTTATTGTCCAAAGAGATCGAGATTCAAAAAGAGCTTTGCTTGCGTTATTTAACGACCGCCCCCGAAAAAACCATACTGGTGCGCAACTACAGAAAATTTCGTTATGGCTGAGAGGAAGTATTGTGGATGGTGGGCAGAATGCCCACCCTACGTTTGCTACCACGGTTCGTTAAACATTAGCGACTAAGACAATTGCCCCTGCAATAAAACACATGAGTGATAGTGCGACTGCAACAAACCCTAAAGTCATATATTTATCTGATATTTCGTAAGTTTCGTCTTGACCTCTTTGCGTACGATCAGCGTGACGAGCAGATAGAAAACCTAGAAGCCATGTCACTGCGGCAAAAACCACACCAAATGAGTAGATCAGCAGTACGCAGGCAATAGTCTTGGTGTTTATCAACGTTGCTAAGTCTTTGAACTGGCTCAGAACTGCAATTGCTGCGCCGCCGTTTATTGCCAGCGCGGCTGTGATTGCTCCTTTGGCATATCCTTGAGATATTTCTCTGTAGTTTGCCACTGCTGCGCTCTACCTCTTCCTTCTCTTCACATTCCCACCCCGCTGCCCAGGCCTCCCAGCTGTTGACCTTCCCTTGGCCCCATCACTGGCCGCTTCCACCGCAGACTGACGCGCCAAAGGATCATCCGCCACGGCCAGATCCACGGCCTCCAGCCGTTTGACCTCATCGCGCAGCCGCGCGGCTTCCTCAAACTCCAGGTTCTCCGCCGCCTTGCGCATTTCGGCGCGTAGACCGTCGAGATGCGCCTGCAGATTGGCGCCCACCATCGGCTTGTCGACCTTGGCGGTGACGCGGTTCATGTCGACGTCGCCTTTATAGAGACCTTGCAGGATGTCCTCGACGTTTTTCTTGATCGTGGAGGGGGTTATGCCGTGTTCTTCATTATAGGCGATTTGCTTGTCGCGGCGGCGGTTGGTTTCGCCGAGCGCACGCTCCATCGAGCCGGTGATGCGGTCGGCATACATGATCACGCGGCCATCGGCGTTGCGTGCAGCGCGCCCGATGGTCTGGATCAGCGAAGTCTCGGAGCGCAGGAATCCTTCCTTATCTGCGTCCAGAATGGCGACCAGCCCGCATTCGGGGATATCCAGCCCCTCGCGCAGCAGGTTAATCCCCACCAGAACATCAAATGCGCCAAGGCGCAGGTCGCGGAGAATCTCAATCCTTTCAATGGTATCAATGTCGGAATGCATGTAGCGCACGCGGATGCCTTGCTCGTGCAGATATTCGGTCAGATCCTCGGCCATGCGTTTGGTTAGGGTGGTGACCAGCGTGCGGTAGCCTGCCCCCGAGACGCGGCGCACCTCGTCGAGCAGATCATCGACCTGCATTTCGACCGGCCGGATTTCCACCTCGGGGTCCAGCAACCCCGTGGGCCGGATCACCTGTTCGGTGAAGACGCCGCCGGTTTGTTCAATCTCCCATTTTGCCGGAGTGGCGGACACAAAGACCGATTGCGGGCGCATGGCGTCCCATTCCTCGAACTTCAGCGGGCGATTGTCCATGCAGGACGGCAGGCGGAAGCCATGTTCGGCGAGCGTAAATTTGCGGCGATAGTCGCCCTTGTACATGCCGCCGATTTGGGGGACGGAGACGTGAGATTCATCCGCGAAAACAATGGCATGGTCGGGGATGAACTCAAAAAGCGTGGGGGGTGGTTCGCCCGGCGCACGGCCTGTGAGGTAGCGCGAATAGTTCTCGATCCCGTTGCACACGCCCGTGGCCTCAAGCATTTCCAGATCGAAATTGGTACGCTGCTCAAGGCGCTGCGCTTCGAGCAACCGGCCATCATCCACCAGTTGGTCGAGCCGCGTGCGGAGTTCTTTTTTGATGCCGATCATGGCCTGTTGCATCGTCGGTTTCGGGGTCACGTAATGCGAATTGGCGTAGACGCGGATGTGCTCGAAGCTGTCGGTTTTCTCCCCTGTCAAAGGATCGAATTCGGTAATGGATTCAAGCTCCTCCCCGAAAAAGCTCAACTTCCAGGCACGGTCTTCAAGGTGGGCAGGAAAGATCTCCAGGCTGTCGCCACGCACCCGGAATGATCCGCGCTGAAACGCTTGATCATTGCGGCGGTACTGCTGCGCCACAAGGTCGGCCATCACAGCGCGCTGATCATAGTCTGAACCGACCTTGAGGTCCTGCGTCATGGCACCGTAGGTTTCGACCGAGCCGATGCCGTAGATGCAACTGACTGAGGCCACGATGATGACGTCGTCCCGCTCCAGAAGCGCCCGCGTGGCTGAGTGGCGCATGCGGTCGATCTGTTCGTTGATCTGGGATTCTTTCTCGATATAGGTGTCCGAGCGCGGCACGTAGGCCTCGGGCTGGTAGTAGTCATAGTAGCTGACGAAGTATTCCACCGCATTATTGGGAAAGAACCCCTTGAATTCGCCGTATAATTGCGCGGCCAGCGTTTTGTTGGGAGCCAGGATGATCGCCGGGCGTTGAGTTTCCTCGAT